>JAITQY010000161.1 GCA_031288675.1 Oscillospiraceae bacterium
GCGGGCGGCTTAGGTCAGGCGATCGCGGAAGGCTTGGTAAACGCGGGTGCGAGTGTGATGATCTCCAGCCGTAAAGAGGATTCGCTGAAAACGGCACAGAGCGAAATCAAGGCAGCGACCGGTAAAGACGTAGATTACTGCGCAGGCGACGCGACGAATGAGCAGGATGTTCAGGCTCTGCTTGACGCCGCAGTTGCAAAGTATGGCAAGGTAACGATACTTGTGAACGCGCAGGGATTTAATAAGAAGCAGGACGCGCTGGACTTTGACATTGCGGTGTTCCGTCAGATGCTTGACGCAAACGTAACGAGCTTTATGATTACCGCGAAGATATTCGGCAAACACTTCCAAGAAAATAAGTACGGCAAAATCATCAACCTTAGTTCCGTGCGCGGCAAGATAGCTACAAAAGGTACCGGTAACGCCGGATACTGCGCGACAAAAGGCGCGGTGGATATGCTTACAAAGCAGATTGCGAGCGAATTTGGTCCGTTCGGCGTGACCGTAAACGCGATCGGTCCTAATATTACGGCGACGCCGATGATGGTTTCTGTGTTCGAAAAGCGCGCGGCGGACGCCGGAATATCCGTTGACGAGTACTTAGTACAGCAGGGTAACGGAAATCCGATGCGGAAGATGGGCATGCCGGAGGATATTGTCGGCACGGCGGTGTTCCTTGCGGCTCCGGCGAGTGACTTTATGACCGGAAATATTCTATATCCGGACGGCGGTCTGACTGCAATCGGCTGAGTTTAAGCGGAATATATAGCGGGGGCGGACGTGAGTTCGTTTCCGCTTTTTTGCGACACTGATGTGCTACATTTTTTGCAATTGAATGTAGCACTGGAAATTAGGGCAGGGAAGGCGACCGTATAGTAGGTAGGTGATAGGCATTAGGAGGTAGGATATGATGAATACGGCGAACGAGTTGTTTTTGTATATTTCGGGCGAGCAATGCTCGCCCCTACGAAAACGGAAGAAGATTGTAGGTCAACCCCAAAATGCTGAGTTTAATGCGTGACATTAATCATTAACTATTAGTCATTAATCACTACTCAAGCATTATAGCACAAAGTTTCTGATTTGTCAAGAGGTAAAATGTGTGTAATCGTAAATAATTTGTGAACAGCTACAAAAAATTCGGTGCACACAAGTCAGGAAATGGGAAAACAGAAAATAAGGGCGAGCATTGCTCGCCCTTACGGGATATTTCAAGTGAATTAGATGCTATGCGGAGGAGCGTTATTTTGGATTATTTGCTATGTACGCGATAGGAGAGAACAGATATTTACAGCGGATGACCGGAGCCGAGCCCTTGACCGCCGATAACGACTACGTTTTTAAGCGCGCCTTTTGTGGAGTCTTCAAGCGCCTCTTTGATATTATCTAACGTGAAACGGTTAGTCAGGAGAGAATCAATATCTACCATTCCTTTGCGGTAGTAGTCCATATAAACCGGGACGTCCTTGCGGAGTTTGATAGCGCCCATTACGCTGCCGGTGACGCGCTTGCCGAATAAGAGATCCATCGCATTGATTTCGTGCATGAACTCATTTTCGTAGAGTTCGTGTCCTATGATAACCATTTGCCCGAACTGACAACAGACGTCGAAAGCGGTTTTCTTTACGCCTTTGCCGGCGACGGCGACCATACTGTGGTCTGTGCCGAGACCGGCGGTGATTTTTTTGACTTCCTCAACGACGTCGCACTTTTTGGGGTTAAAGCCGTGCGTAGCGCCGAATTTCTTGGCGGCTTCCAATTTGCTGTCCATAGTGTCAATGGCTATTATGGGAATTGCGCCGCTCATACGCGCACCCATAATTGCGCTGAGACCAACGCCTCCGGCGCCGACAACGGCGAAACTTTCACCAGGTTTGATTTTGCAGCGGTTTAGCGCCGCTCCGAAGCCGCTCATAAAACCGCAGGCGAGCGCGGAGCCGATTTCAAACGGGATGTCGTCGTCAAGCTTGCAAAGCATAGCTTCGTGAGCGTTGGTGTATTCCGCGAAACCGCTTGCGCCGGAACAGGTTTGTATAATGCGCTCTCCGTTAAGGCGCGTGTACGGACTGGGCACACGGAAGCTCATCGGCGGAATGTTGCGGCAGAACCACGGTTCGCCTTTGAGACAAGTGTCGCAATGACCGCAGCCGGCGCGTATCTCGGTGCAGAGTACGCGGTCACCGGGCTTGACATAAGTGACCTTACTTCCGACCGCGTCAACTATTCCGGCGATTTCGTGTCCCGCAATACCGGGGCCGTCGTAAGCGCCGTGTTCGCCGGTGTAGGCGTGGATGTCGCTGTGGCAGATGGTGCAGGTCATAATCTTGATTCTGGCTTCGTATTCGCCGGGATCGTCAAGCTCGACCTCCTCTACGATGACGTTAAGCCCCATCTCCGGAACTATTGCTGCTTTACAACGCATAGCCAATCCTCCTTAAATTAGTTTTTATGTTTTTGAACCACGAATTAACACGGATACACACTAATTATATTTCTAAACGACGATGCGTTTCCATTGTAATTTAGAATATTTGAAATTCAAAATTAACCCAAGTTTTTATTGCTTAGTCTCAGATAATTCATAACCTGTCCTACCTCGTGATTAGTTATATGCTCTATTGTTTTTGTATAAACTATTATATTATCAAAGACGATTAAATCCGGTATAAAAACGCCGACATTTACCCCTTTGTAAACTACGTCAAAGCGAGGCTGCTGTATATATGGAATACGGCGTAATTTGAACTCAACGCAAAGCGCGAGTTCATATGGCTTTTCAAGCAGTCCGTGACCTAATTGATTAAGAACTTCAAACGCACATCCAACTATTGCGTGTACTTCGTCGGCGTATATTAATTCGTGAAGATTAGTGTTCATTAGCAGTTTTTGATTTTTTAGTTACTTCCGCCGTCAACGATGAGGTTTTGACCGGTGACGAACAGGTTTTCCTGAGCGAAGAAAAGGGCGGCGCGTGCGATTTCGATAGGTTCAGCGACGTGACCGAGCGGTGTGAGGCTGGCTACATAGGCGAATTCCTCCGGCGAGGAGCCGCTTTTCATCGGTGTGTTGACCATACCCGGACTGATGGAGTTGAATGTGATGTTGTCTTTGCCGTATTTTTTTGCGAACGCCCGTGTTTGCAGAATAGCCGCCGCTTTGCTTGCGGTGTAAGGAGGGGTACTCCACTGACCGGTAATTCCGGTAACGCTGGTAACGTTCACAACGCGTCCGAAATGCTGCTTCTGCATAATGGGAATTACGGCGAGGTTCATATTATAGTGACCCCAACTGTGTACGGAGAAGAATTTAAGGTAGCTTTCTTCGTCAAAAGTGTCGAAGAGATCATCAAGCTCCTGACCGGGTTCGAGGGCGGACTCAATACCGGCTACATTCATCAGAATGTCAATGCGCCGCCATTGAGCATAGACCTCAATAATGCCCTCCGCTGATTGAACGCGGTCGGAGACGTCAACGGGCATAATCAATACCTCGCCGCCGTATTTTAGACACTCCTGAGCGGTTTCTTCAAGCGGCTGCTGCCTGCGCCCGAACAGAGCGACGTTCGCTCCGCCTTTTGCGAGTTCGACAGCGCAAGCCTGACCGATACCGCTACCTGCGCCGGTGATGATGGCTGTTCGACCCTGAAATCCATAATCTATGTACTGCATTATAAATCCTCCAAGTGAAGTTTTACTCCGTCAGATTTGAGCGCGGACTGAAGCTCCGTGATATTAAGCGAGCTGAAGTCGTTTGTCAGTGCGGCGGCGGTTCCGGCTGCCTGACCTGTAACGGCGCATGGCGGAATCACCCGCGTAATATCCCAAAGGGAGTCGGTGACCGATATTGCGCGTCCGGCGGCGAGTAAATTAGTAACCTCCGGAGTGCGCAGTGCGTCAAAAGAAAGCTCGTAGACAGGACCGCGTTTGCGCCAGTCACCGGTCATCCCGATGCTGCGCTCGACGCGCGTGCGGTCTATATCGGCGTCCTGAGTTGCCGTTCCGATAAGACGGCGGGACATTCTGACCAGAGGAATTCCCGGGGTAGTAACAGGGGTAACGCCGGCTGTAAGAATGTCGTCGTACATCAGCTTACGTGCGGCGAGGTTAGCGCGCGCAAGCTCCGCGCCGTCTGTTCCGCTGAAACGGAACGATTTATCAAGGCTCTCAGTCATTGCGCCGGATTCGTAGTTGTCTTCTCGTTTTTCGGGAACGACGTCGGCAAGTCCGAACATTTTGAGTTTAAGCTCGCCGTCCTGCAGATAGTAGTACCAACTGGCGAGACCGTTGCCGTTCGGATTAAGTGCGGTCAGCACGCCGGAGAGCGCGCAAATATCCGCGTCGCCGGAGCAATCAATAACGCTTTGAACGGCAATTGCGGTACGTCCTGATTTATTTTCCACCAATACGTGAGTAATCTTAGAACCGGAGCGAATAACTCCGGCGGCGACAGAACCGTAGAGGATAGTGACGCCGAGTTCGGTAAGCAGACGTTCCGCAGCAAGCCCGAACAGATGAGGATTAAAGCGTGTCACGAAACGGTTGGCGATACGCTGTTCCGGCGTGCCGTTGTCAAGCCATGCGGCGGGGTAATCAGCCTCCGCGCCGTGCTTTATGGAGAGGCGGAGAAGTTCCTCCGCGAGACCGAAGCATACTTGGCGGCCTGCGCCGTCGCAGAGCGGGAGATAAATCGTTATGAGACCGAGCGTTGCCAATCCGCCGAGTGTGAACTCGCGCTCCAGAAGCGTTACCTTAGCGCCATTGCGCGCCGCCGCGATAGCGGCAGCCATTCCCGCAATGCCTCCGCCGACTATCAGGACGCCGGTATCGGCAACTACGCTGATTTGCCGCGATGGTTCGGTTATCATTAAATTATTTTTCATAGTTTCATTATAGCACGAATTAGCTTGACGTGCAAGAGGTTTTGGTGTAAAATGTTAGTCAGGAGGGATAACAAATGACTAATGTTGAACTGAAAGATGACGAAAAACGTCTGCTGCAAGGAGAGATGGGTGAGATACAGCGTCTTGCCATGACGTGGATTACAGAGATGGCTTCGATAGCCGGAGCTGAGGAGCTTATTGACCTTGACGGTACAGGCGATTTTCATAGTCCGCAGACAACGATGACATTGCGTTACGGCTTCACCTTAGAGCAGTTAGAGGAGTTGGTATCGACCGGAGCGAAGTTCAAGATACCGACGTTTGCTAATAAGTCGCCGTTTAATGAAATGTCTCCGGTACACGGCTGGGAGGGCTGCGATATGCTGTGCCGGTACACCGGCAAAGATAGGTTCGACGACCCGAAGTTCCATGATTACGCGATGCACGAGGACTTTTACAGGCTGTTCCGCAAGATGGGAATGATGACTTCACACAGCTGCGCTAATTATCTTACGGTCGGGTTTTTGCCGACGATAGGACAGCATTGCGCGTGGAATGAGAGCAGTGCTGTGCCGTACTGTAACGCGGTGCTTGGAGCGCGGACGAACATAGACGGAAGTTTCGCGACGTGTTTTCTCGGTAAAGCGCCTTACTATGATATGCATATTACAGAGAACCGTTACGCGACGGTGTTAGTGAAGTCGGAGAGACTGATACAAAGCGATACGGAGTGGGATGTGTTCGGATTTGCGGTAGGTGAAGACGCGGGTGTAGCCGTGCCGTGCCTTACCGGAACGGCAAGACCGAATACAACGCAGTTCAGCAAGCTTAACGCGGCAATGAATACCGGCGGCGCGGTAAGAATGTACCATATTCCGGGTTCCACGCCGGAAGCGCCTTCGATAGAAGCGGCGTTTAACGGGATAGCTCCGAAGCGCGTAATAACGATAGGGGAGAGGGAGCTTAAAGCTACATATGAGAAGCTGAACTACCGCGCGGCGGATAAAGTTGATATGGTGTATTTGGGGTGTCCGCATTTGAACATCGTGGAGCTGATGCAAATCGCCGGGAAACTTGAGGGAAAGCGAGTTAAGATTCCGGTGTGGATAATGACGACTCCGTGGCTGTACGACGTTGCGAAGAATCTTGGATACCTAAAAATATTCACTGACGCGGGAGCAAAACTTATGGACGGAACTTGCCCTGCCGCTATGGGCGGGCTTCCGGATTACGTGAAAAGTTTTGCGTGCGACAGCGCGAAACAGGCGTATTATATCACCGGATGCTATGCGGACGATCCAATTTCGGTATGCTACGGCAACCGTGACGACTGTATTGACGCGGCGCTTACCGGAGTTTGGCGAGGCGAATGGAGGTAAAAGCTATGGAAAAAATCAGGATATACGGGCGCGCGGAATGGTTGGGTATAGTCGAAGCGGAAGCGATTGTCAGCAGTAAACCGCTTGAGGGGTTCACGAACGTTGACCCTGCAAAGGGCTACACTACGGAGCGCGAACATCCGTTGTTCAAGAAACAGTATACGGATAAGGTTTTGGTGTTTCCGTCACCGAGGGGTTCCGGAGGGTTTTTGATGTACGGGTACGGGGCTAAACCTGCGGCGTTCCTGCATACGGAGACATGTCCGTTGGCGGTGGCGGCGGTTTGTGCGGCGCATATTCCGTCGATGACCGATTTTGACCGCGACCCGTGTGAAGTGATTGAGACCGGCGACATGGTGCTTGTCAACGCTGACGAGGGCTATGTTGAAATAACGAAGAAGCGGAGTTAGTCGGCAGTCGGGAGTGGACGAGGGAAACGCGTGGGAATTGCAAATGGCAATTAGGACGGGGGAAACGGGGAATGTTAATCATTAGCTATTAGTCATTAATCACTACCCAAGCATTATAGCACAAAGTTTCTGATTTGTCAAGAGATTATTTGCGTGTAAACGTAAATAATTTGTGAACAGTTTTAGCGAATATAAATTTTTATAGAACTAAGCAATCTGAATTCGACTTCGGATTGCTTAGCTCGTATAACAGGGAACAGGACAGAGCGGTGATGACGATTGGTTTATGAGAGCAGCTCGGCTGCTGCGGAAAGGATACCGTGTTTCCCGGATTCATAAGTCAGACCGCCTTGAAGGAACACGCGATAGGGTTCGCGAAGAGGCGCGTCGGCGCTTAGCTCGATGGAAGCGCCTTGAACAAACGCGCCGGCAGCCATAATTACGTCGCAGTCGTAACCTGGCATAGCCCAAGGTTCCGGAGCGGCGAAGCTGTCCACCGGACTTCCGGCTTGTAAGCCTTTGCAGAAGCGTCGGAGCAATTCCGGAGAGCCGAGTTCTATCGTCTGGATTATATCGCGGCGATGGTCACAATATCGCGGCGAAACTGTATACCCAAGCAGTTCAAACAGCGCGGCGGCAAAAGCTGCGGTTTTGAGCGCTTGCGCGGTAACGTGGGGGGCGTTGAACAGTCCCTGAAAAAGCAGACGGTTTTGCCCGAGCGTTGCGCCGCATTCACCGCCGATTCCGGGTACTGTAAGGCGCTCAGCCGCGCGGGAAACGAGGTCGGCGCGTCCGGCGACGTAGCCGCCGCGCGGCGCGAGACCTCCGCCGGGGTTTTTTATAAGAGAGCCGGCGATAATATCGGCGCCGGCAGACGTAGGTTCGCGGTCTTCGATGAACTCGCCGTAGCAGTTGTCGATAATTACTATTGCGCTTGGGTTAAGACGTTTCACTTGTGCGGCACAGTCAGCGATTTCAGCAACAGACAGCGCACGGCGGTCGCTATAACCTCTGCTGCGCTGGAGATATACGGCTTTTGCGGAGCGAATAAGCTCCGCGTTTTGCGTGATAGTATCAGAATGATTTAGGATATTAAGCTCCGCGTATTTGACGCCGTAGAATGATAGACTTCCCCACTTGGGTTCGCTGCCGAGTCCGATTACTCCGCGAAGCGTATCATACGGGGAACCGGTCAGAGAAACAAGCAAATCGCCGGGTGCGAGCGCGGCGAAAAGAGCGCAGGCGATAGCGTGAGTTCCGTTGACGAAATCTAAACGTACAAGCGCGCTTTCCGCGCCGAAAATATCGGCGTAGACTTTTTCAAGCGTTTCGCGCCCAAGGTCGTCGTAACCGTAACCGGTGGTTCCGGCGAACATAGCGTCACTGACGCGGTGACGCTTAAAAGCGGCAAGAACTTTGGACGTACACACTTCCGCAACTGCATCGAACGCGGCACAATAGGGCTTTGCAAGCTGTTCCGCCTGTATGGAGAGGTCGTGTAAGCTGCTCAAAGTTTTAAGACCCGTTTCAGGAATTTACCTGTGTGGCTGCCGGGATTTTTCGCAACGGTTTCGGGAGTGCCCGCCGCCACGAGGCTTCCGCCGCGATCGCCGCCTTCCGGTCCGAGGTCGATTACCCAGTCCGCGACTTTGATTACGTCAAGGTTGTGTTCAATGACGACAACGGTGTTGCCGCTGTCAACAAGGCGGTTAATGACCTCAAGGAGTTTCTTGACGTCAGCGGAGTGAAGTCCGGTAGTGGGTTCGTCAAGTACGTACAGGGTTTGTCCGGTAGCCCTGCGCGAAAGCTCTGAGGCAAGTTTAACCCGCTGTGCCTCACCGCCGCTGAGCGTTGTGCTGGACTGACCGAGTTTTACATAGTCAAGACCGACGTCGTGCAGAGCTTCAAGCTTTGGGCGCGGTTTAGGGATGTTACCAAAGAATTCGCAGGCTTCGTCTACGGTCATTTCGAGGACTTCGTAAATATTTTTGCCCTTATAGCGTACTTCAAGCGTTTCGCGGTTATAGCGTTTACCCTTGCAAACCTCACAGGGAACGTATATATCGGGCAGAAAGTGCATTTCTATTTTCTTCAGACCGTCACCGGTGCAGGCTTCGCATCGTCCGCCCTTAACGTTGAAGCTGAACCGTCCGGCGCTGTATCCGCGTTCGCGCGCGTCAGTAGTGGACGCGAAAATATCGCGAATATCGTCAAACAGTTTGGTGTATGTCGCAGGATTACTGCGCGGAGTGCGTCCGATTGGGCTTTGATCAATTTCGATTACCTTGTCGAGGTATTCAATTCCGAGTATAGCTTCGTGTTCGCCTGCGCGGGTCTTGGCGCGGTTGAGCTTTTGCGCGAGCGATTTGTATAGTATCGCATTGACAAGACTGCTCTTGCCGCTTCCGGAGACCCCGGTAACTGCGGTGAGCGTGCCGAGCGGAATTTCAACGTCTATTCCGTGAAGGTTGTTTTCTTTAGCGCCGACGATTTTTAGCTCATGACCGTTACCCTTGCGGCGTTTGAGCGGAACAGCAATGCGTTCCTTGCCGCTTAGGAAGCGTCCGGTGACGGAGCTGTCATCGTTCATAATGTCGTTCGGAGTGCCGTTGAAAACGATTTCACCGCCTTTAACACCGGCTCCCGGACCTACGTCAACCAGCCAGTCCGCAGCGCGCATAGTGTCCTCGTCGTGTTCTACTACAACAAGAGTGTTGCCGAGATTACGGAGATATTTAAGCGTGGTGATGAGTTTTTCGTTATCGCGCTGATGAAGTCCGATGCTCGGCTCATCGAGTATGTATAGAACGCCGGTCAGAGAACTTCCGATTTGTGTAGCAAGGCGGATACGCTGACTTTCTCCGCCGCTTAGGGTGCCTGCGGTGCGGGAGAGAGTAAGGTATTCCAACCCCACGGAGCGCAGGAAACCGAGACGGTCTTTGATTTCTTTAAGTATGCGCTCCGCAATCATTGCGTCGGAGCCGTAGAGCTTCAGCTGATCTATGAAGTCAAGCGCGTCAACGATAGATTTAGCGCAGAAATCCGCTATGTTTAAGTTGCCTACCGTAACGGCGAGAACTTCCGGTTTAAGACGTTTGCCGCCGCAGTCAGGACACGGATACGCTGACATATACTGTTCAAGCTCCCAGCGCATAAAGCTACTGGACGTCTCTTTGTGACGGCGCTCAATATTGGGTATAACGCCCTCGAACTTTTGGCGGTACTGGCTCATTTTGCGACCGCTGCTGTAGCGCAGGTCAAGCTCGTCACTCGTACCGTACATAATGGCGTTGAGCGATTCGGGACTGAGTTTTTCAAGCGGGGTATGCAGATTAAAGCCGTATTTTTGACCGAGAGCGTCGTAGTACATTCTGGCTATACCGTCATTGGCGTTTGCCCAGTTGGAGCCTTTGACGGCGCCTTCGGCGAGTGATTTTGTCAAGTCCGGAATGACAAGCTGCGGGTCAACTTTCAGCTGAACGCCCAAGCCTGTACAGATCGGACAGGCGCCCATAGGAGCGTTGAACGAGAACAGGCGCGGAGTAAGCTCTTCCATACTGACGCCGCACTCATCGCAGGCGTAGTTCCGGCTGAACGAGATGTCTTCGCTGTCATCCGGCATATTGATGATAACTAAACCGTCCGCAAGGTTAAGAGCGGTCTCAACGCTGTCAGTAAGACGCGTTTGTTCCGCTTCTTCAATGGCAAGGCGGTCAACGACTACTTCAAGGGTGTGCTTTTTATTCTTTTCGAGTTTAATTTCCTCGCTGAGGTCATACATCTGATCGTCCACGCGTATACGGCTGAATCCGCTTTTGCGCGCGTCCTCTATTTCTTTGCGGTATTCACCTTTACGGGCGCGGACGATAGGCGCGAGTATTTGAACGCGCGTACCAACGGGGAACTGCATAATACGGTCAATCATTTGGTCGATTGTCTGCTGACGGATCTCACGACCGCAGACGTGACAGTGCGGCACGCCTATTCTTGCCCAAAGCAGACGCAGATAGTCGTAGATTTCCGTCACAGTACCGACAGTGGAGCGCGGGTTATGGCTTGTAGTTTTTTGGTCGATAGCAATCGCCGGAGAAAGACCTTCAATGCTCTCTACATCCGGTTTTTCCATTTGCCCGAGAAACTGACGGGCATAGCTTGACAGCGATTCAATGTACCTGCGCTGCCCCTCCGCATAAAGGGTATCAAATGCCAGCGAGCTTTTTCCGCTGCCGCTAAGCCCTGTAAATACGACAAG
>JAITQY010000044.1 GCA_031288675.1 Oscillospiraceae bacterium
GTTGTTGTATGAAAATCGCGCGAGTGTTTCCGCGCCGGACAAGCGCTACGCCTGATGACGAGTTGGCGTTCATCAATTGTTCGCCGCCGATGCTGACCCTGCCGGAAATCGACGAGGTACATATCAGCGTCGCGTTCACGTGGGACAAGCCGCGCGCGGAGCCGCTCGCGCTTGAGTGGGAAATTACCGGAGTACCCGTAAAACTCGGCGGTCCGGCGTACAACGAGCCGGGCGGGGACTTCGTGCCGGGACGATACCTTAAACAGGGCTACGTTATCACGTCGCGCGGCTGCCCGAACCATTGCTGGTTCTGCTCCGTGCCGAAGCGCGAGGGCGGGACTCTCCGCGAACTACCGATTACGGAGGGGTGGAAGCTTCTTGACGATAATATACTCGCGACGTCAGAAACGCATTTCAGGGCGGTAATGCGAATGCTCCGTAATCAGTCATACGCGCCAATATTGAGCGGAGGGCTTGAGGCGGCGCGACTAAAAGATTGGCAAGCGGAGCTGCTGGCGTACATCAAACCGAAAGAAATGTTCTTCGCGTATGATACGCCGGACGATTACGAGCCGCTTGTGGAAGCCGGAAAGATATTACAGCGGTACGGATTCACGACCAAAGACCAACGGGCGCGGGCATATGTGCTGATAGGCTATCAAGGCGATACGGTGACCGCCGCGGAGAAGCGTCTGCGCGATACTTGGGAAGCGGGATTTCTGCCGTTCGCGATGCTTTACCGTGATGAGAACGCGGCGGTGAAGAATCTTGATTGGGCGAAGTTTCAGCGGCTGTGGAGCAGACCGGTTATTACTGTTTCTAAGTTGATTAACGGAACGTAAGAAATGAGGAGGAGACGCGTGATGAATAAAACCAAAATCGAATGGGCGGATGCTACGTGGAATCCCGTAACAGGTTGTCTGAACGATTGTGAGTATTGCTACGCTCGCGGGATAGCACGGAGGTTCGGCGGTTGGGATTATTCGAGCGGCTCGGTTAGGATGAATATTTCGGAGGACAAAACATACATCTGCTTGGACACTGAGATGTTCCGCAGTTGGGATTGCAAGGTTTACGAGCATAGAGGGCAAAAAATAGCGGACTTGAGTTCCGCTTACCGCATTAGCAAAGGGCGTAAATTAGTGAAAGCTCCCTTCCCTTTTGGTTTCACCCCTACGCTCCACCGATACCGCCTAACCGAACCGCAGACGTGGAAAGAGCCGCGCACGGTCTTTGTCTGCTCAATGGCAGACCTGTTCGGCGAGTGGGTGCCGGACGAGTGGATAACGGAAGTGTTCGCGGCTTGCGCCGCCGCTCCGCAGCATAGGTATCTGTTCCTGACGAAAAACCCAAAGCGGTACGTTCGATTGGATGAATCGGGTAAGCTTCCGACCAAACACTGGTATGGGACGACGGTAACTACTAAAAGGGATTTGCAGTTTATCTCTAATGCACACCATACATTTATTTCAGTTGAGCCTATCCTTGAGGATTTCCCTAATGGTGTTTCCTGCGAATATCTGCGCGGCTTGGGACTGCCGACAAAAGGCAAACCAAAACCGTCCGTAAAAAATACCGACTGGATAATCGTCGGCGCGGAAACGGGCAATCGTTCCGGCAAGGTAACGCCGCGCAAAGAGTGGATAGACCACATCACGCAAGCGGCAGACGAGGCAAAAATCCCTGTGTTTATGAAAGACAGCTTAATCCCGATAGTCGGCGAGGAGAATATGCGGCGTGAACTGCCGTGGGAGGTATGACTATGATTAAAAATCCGAAAGCGGACATCAGCATAATAATAAAGGAGAAACATCAAATGCGTGAGATTTTATTTAGAGGTAAGTCGGTTAAGACGAAGGAGTGGCTTTACGGCTCGTATATATCAAAATACTACGGGAACGATTACATCTTCCCGCAAGACCCTCCCTGCGACAGTTTCCATTTAGAGGCTAATTTCAACTATCACGTTGACCCCAACACAATCGGTCAGTATACCGGACTGACTGACAAAAATGGGACGAAGATTTTTGAGGGTGATATTGTCCGCCCTGATGATTGGGACGCTGCGCCTGTTGTGTGGGACTTTAGTAGCTGGTGGCTTGAATACCCTGAAGGCTACGAGGTGCTTGCCGACATACCTGACGCGGTTGTCGTCGGCAACGTCCACGACAATCCGGAGTTGCTGGAGGTAACGAAATGAAACTTAAAGCGATAGCCAATGTGTGCAAGATAAACAATACCGTGATTATTTTCAACGCTTCCGGCGGCGGGCAGTGGATAAGCAACGGTCACGCGGTTTATAAGCTGGACGGAGTGCGTCCGCTTGAAGCGAAAGACTTCCTGACGCTCTTTGATATTCCCTCCGACAAGCGGGACGCGTGGACGTGCGAAACCCAAGACGAAACGTCATCCACAAATTTGAACCTTGAAAACGACTGCGCCGGAGAATCGTTTGCCAAACTGCTGCCGCTCTCGTTTACATATCTCAATCAAACATATTGCGGCTTCACAGCGGAGAACGAGCGTTCAATACTGGTGCGGCACGAGCTAATCAAACCGTTTATGCCGTTCTGCGAATACACGCAGTTTTACGTAAGACATAGGCAGTCGGACGAAAAGCCGTACCTTGTCGTTAAGGACGGACTGCTCATCAGCGGTGTGGTTTTACCCGCTGTATTACCGGCTAACGACGAAGCATTTCACAACGCGCTTGCCGATATTGCGCGCGCCGCGAGAAGTTCATAGTAAAATGCTCCGGGCTTACGGTCAAGAGCCGCAAACCCGGAGCGACGTTGCCGAAACAACATCAAAAGACAATGAAATTATAGCACGGTTTCGGCGGGATTGCAAGCATTTTTTTGGGCGTTTGCTCAAAAAGAGGGCTTGTAATAGGTATTAACAACGCGACGAAAAAAAACTAACATCGAGGACTGTCTATGAGTAAGCCAAAGAGTTTCATTCGCCAGCGCACTGTAACGTGCGGTGCTAACTACCGTGAGATAGAGATATACCCGCTGACCTCAGCACAGACGGAGGCGGTTCGCGGCAGGCGGTCTAAGCGCCGGAACGTGACACCGCCAAAGCAAAAGAATCTGAATGACCGGCGGTCTAAAGATTGCTTCCGGCAGGTTGTAATGACGAATTTCTTTGAGGGTGATATTATCCTGTACCTGACATATAAACCGAAATTCGCTCCGAAAACGTTAGGCGAAGCGGAGACGCGCCGCAGGAATTATATTCGCCGTGTTGCGTATCTGTGCAGGAAGCGCGGACTGGACGCTCCAAAAGTAATATGGGTGGCGGAGTACGGCGAGGAGGGCGGCAATCTTCATCATCACATATTGATTCACTGTGAGCTGTCGCGGGATGAATTGGAAAGTCTATGGCGCGATACGAAATCAGGGGAATCTCTGGGCTTCACAAGGAGCGTCCGGATTCAAGGAGAAGCGGAGAGCATAGACGACCTTGCGGGGTATATAAGCAAAAACTTCGGATGTTCCGACGACGGCGAAATATCTCCGGCATATACGGGAGATGAGCCGGACGCGAAGCCAAAGCGCGGTCGTCCAAAGAATAAGCGTCGCTGGGGCGGCAGCACAAATTTATTAAGACCACAGGAAAAGACGAACGATAGCGCGTACAGCCGACGCGAGGTGGAGCGTATAGCTAAAGCACAGCCAAGCCGTGAAGATTGGGAGAAACGTTATCCGGGCTGGACAACAATAAACGGAGACAGCGCGGTCAAATATTATTACAACGAAATAACGGGGTGGTATATCCGCCTCAGAATGAAACGAAAAGCGGTATGCCGCAGGGAGGAATAAATTATGTCGATAGAGAAACGCCGCGTTTTAGGTGAAACGCAGTATACTCCGGTCTGTGATTTATGCGGTAAGAGTTTACCGGGCGAACT
>JAITQY010000108.1 GCA_031288675.1 Oscillospiraceae bacterium
TGCTGTTTGTTTAGTGGTGGGAGAACAAGGAGTTTGTCAACGCGGTAAATACGGCAAAGGACAGCGTAATGACGGCGTTGGATAAATGGCAAGGCGTGATAGACCGCGAGGGGGATAATGTTGGGGGTAACATCCTTGACATCTTGAGTGGGTTGTCCAACAACAAATTGGAACTACGCGCAGGGCACGCCGCCGAGTACTGGAGTGCAAGTGACAAGAATTTGTATGCTGAGATTTTTGCTGAGCTGGCAGTTATGGGCGCGGATAAGCGAGGTTTCGGCGCATTTGATGACCTGTTAAGGGACGTACAAACCGCGTTTGCTAAAATGTTTTGAGGAGGAGGATTAACAATGCTGTTGACAATAGCCAGTACAGAATATTTGAATAACACAAGGGGCATAGAGGTGCAAATGGGCGAGTACCGCAAACTAACCGGTAAGGGTTGGGAGCCTTACAATGAGGAGTCTAGGATATACTGACGCGCGCGAGTGGCACGAAGCCCTTTTGAGCGCGATAGCAGACGCGCGGAAGCGTCAAGACCAAAACCAACAAAACCAACAATAGCAACGACCGTCCTGCAGGGCGGTTTTTCTATACCTAAAATTGCCGACGGGCGTTAAACGGAATACCCTAAGGAGGTAAAAAATGAATGCCGCTCTCAATTGCATTGCAATTGAGAGCGGCATCGGAACCGTTAACGGTGCTCTATTTACCGACGCAGAAGCGGGAGAATATGCGCTATGTAACGTCGTCGGTGACTTTGCCTCCAAGCGCCTGAGCCAAATGGTTTAGCGCGTGTTCCGCATCGTCTAAAGCCTCTGCGCTTGCGGAGGTTATGACCGTTGCGCTTTCTAATGCCTCTTTTGCGCGCCGGACAAGGTCGTACTGACGCTCGTTTGACAGTAGTGAGGTTTTGGCGGTCACATCTCCGGCGGCAAATAGCTCTGTGATTAGAGCTGCCAGTGCGTCAAAGCCCTCAAGCGTCTTTGCTGAAACCGGTAAAGCGCCGGGAATATCCGTAATCTGCGGCAAATCGGATTTGTTAAGTAACTTAATTACCGGCTTGCCGCTGCGTTCGGCAAGCGACAGGATATGAGCATCCTCGCCGGTAGTCATATTACTGCCGTCAAGTACGGCAAAAACGAGATCAGTGTCCGCAAGAGCGCGTTCACTCCGCTCAACACCGAAACGTTCTATTGCGTCATTAGTTTCACGTACTCCGGCGGTATCAAGCAGACGCAGAAGGACTCCGCCAAGTATAGCTTTTTCCTCAACAGTATCGCGCGTGGTTCCGGGTGTTGAAGTGACGATAGCGCGGTCATAGCCGACAAGCGCATTTAGAAGGCTGCTTTTGCCGACATTTGGCTTCCCGAGCAGTACTGCGGACACCCCGTTTTTAACTATTCGTCCGCGCTCAAATGTGGCAAGAACAGAAGCGAGCTTCCCGCTGTTTCGGCGAAGAACTTCGGCAATGTCATTAAGCTTGTCCTCCTCAATTTCTTCGTCGGGGTAGTCAATGACAGCATAGAACTCCGCGAGCAGATCAGTAATTTCATCGTATACGGCTGTAAGCTCTTCGGATATAGCGCCGGAAAGCTGGGAAGCGGCGTTAATAGCGGCTTGCTCCGTTTCTGCGTCGATAAGGTCTGCAACCGCTTCCGCCTGAATTAAGTCAAGCTTGCCGTTCAAGAACGCGCGTTTAGTGAACTCCCCGGCACGCGCCTGCCTTGCCCCGGACTGAAAAATTGCTCTTAAAGCTGCAGATACCACTGCCGGACTCCCGTGAGTGTGTATCTCCGCTATATCCTCGCCGGTGTAACTATGCGGAGCCGGAAAATAGAGCGCAAGTACGTTGTCAAGTAATACGCCCTCCGTAGTATAAAGTTCTCCGTACGCGGCGATTCGCGGCTTCAGTGGCTTGGAGAATAATTTGTCAACAATAGGTTTTGCGTTAGAGCCGGAGATGCGCAGCACTGCGACCCCTGCGCGCGCTGTTCCGCTGCTTACAGCAGCAATAGTATCTGTAAAATTTGTATTCATATAAGTATTATATAGCCGTGTGAGAGCGTTGTCAAGAGCGGTGTTAGTTAAAGATTTACGATCTAAATGCTACTTGATAATATATACGACCGCTTTGCGCACACCGAATTGAATACACTCGTCATAGGTATCAAAGAAAAGGTCTATTTTATTGCCCTTTATGCCTCCGCCGCAGTCTTCGGCAATTGCGTAACCATATATCCAGCTTCCGTCAGCTGACTCAATATACATTTTTGTTCCGTAAGGTATAATACGCGGGTCAACGGCTGCAGTTCCGACTTTTGCGATTGTTCCGGTAGCGGTAATTTTATCGTCAGTGCGCTCCGTGGTGTAGGCGGTGCAGCTGACGTTGAAAATATCCCCTACTTCCGCCGTGCGCTTAAGTATATCGCTTGCAGTATTTGCCGCGATTGTACACTGCACGGCGGCGCTTTCGGCTATTATCTCCAGATGATTAGCTTTAATGCCGCTTGACTGAGCCACGCAAAAGGTTACACTTGATGACGCGATTGATATAAATAACAGTGCGGATAATGCTGCGTTCACGGCGAATTCTCCTCAAAAGCATAAATTGATTTGTAACAAAAGCTTACAAATCAATTATATCGCATTGTGAGCAAGATTATTCTGATAATTTATACAAAAACCATTGTGACCTATGGGTAAATCAATCGTTTTCTATAAGCGCGGCATAAAAACAGACTAAAAACTCTTGTAATAGTTCGGGAGATATGGGTTATGAGCAGCCTAAATGAGAA
>JAITQY010000116.1 GCA_031288675.1 Oscillospiraceae bacterium
TGCTTTTTCACTCTTTTTCTCCCATCGCGCTGAATCTTTCGCGACCTTACGCTGTATTTCTATCTTAACAGAAACACCGTATCCTATATTCCAAAGGAACGAGTAAAACAGCATAAAAATAATTATAACCGCAACGGTGTGACGTATTACATATGCAAAGTCAAAGTCGTTGAAAATCTTCCGGATGTGATACCCGAACATCAAATCGGCTTCGGACAGCAGCGCGGTCAATACAGCCATAATGGGTATCAGTATAGCTATGGCAATCAGAATTTTTACTGCGTTCCTGCGCCGGCTGCCCGAGATACTGCTGTAAATGACGCCTAAACACGCGGCGATACCGCTGAACGGCTTTAACGTCCAACCCAATAGCCACGACTTGGCTAATTTGCCAGCTTCCTTGAGTTTGTAATCTCCTGCCGCATACTGAGCGTGCGCCATAAGAACACACGGTATCACAAATATCGTCCAGTCTCTGTATGAATTATTTGCCATTAGGTCGTAATCTATCTGCGGAAAAATGAAGTTCCAGACACATAGCAGTGCGCCGCAGACTCCGATATACCAAAGTACCCAGCTGCGCTTTAGCCTTTCCCAGTAGAATGCGTACAGCATAACTAAATACGCTAACCAGAACGCGGAATAATAAACTTCAAGCCTTCTCCAGCCGATTTCATAAAATATCAGTCTATCCCACAAAACCCCCAGCGCTAATGCGATAAGAAGCAGCCATTTTTCTCTGACACTGAACTCGCGCTTAACAGCGGCTTGACTTACAGCCGGTGCAGGCACAGCGTTTTGATTGTCAGTCATTGCATTTCCTCCCCGTTTTCACGATACTCTAATATGTCTCCGGGCTGGCATTGCAGAGCCTTGCAAATCGCCGCTAACGTTTGCAACCGAACCGCTCTGACCTTGCCGTTCTTCAGCAGAGAGATATTCGCGATAGTTATCCCAACCCGTTCCGCTAACTCTGTAACGCTCATCTTGCGTTTAGCAAGCATGACGTCAATATTTATTTCAATCATACCGTCAAATCACTCTCCTCCTGTAAGTCCGCCGCCTTTTGAACAAACCTCGCAAGCGCGGCGAACGCCATTCCAAACGCTATCGCAAGCAGAATGATTGCCGCCGATACGATTATCACTCCGGGAGTTTGATAGTTAAGAACACCCATAACGATATTGACTATCAGAAAATATCCGGCGTCAACCAGTGCGCAAGTCGAGATTTTAGAAAGCAGTCTTGCCGTCTCGCCTGAGAAAGAACGATCGGCTTTAACAAGATTAGACGTCTGCCACCCTAATACCACGCAAACCAAGCAGGGAACCGCCGTTAAAAGAACTGCGATCAGCCATACCGTTATTATCTTTGCGTCCGGAGCGCCGTTGTAAATATTGATCATCTCTGACGCGGTCACCGTTACAAGATAATAAACCAAAAAAATACACAGCAGAACCCCGACAAGCGCCGCCCTTAGACGAATGTATATCCCCTTATGACTCATATACCCACCTCCAACAGAATTTGCCAATACTATAACAGACTATTTTTCGTTTGTCAAGTATAATTTATTGTTTTACAATAAATTTTTATTGAACTATAATTATTATCAGCTGTTCAAAAATCCCCTTGACACTCTTTCTAAATTTTGGTATCATTACCATAATAATTATATAGGGGGATGTGATGATGAAAAAGGTGGTTTGCGCCGTCATTGTTATTGTGATGTCTATGACCTTTATGGCTTGCGGTTCAGATAAGCTTGTTACTAACCCCGAGGGCGAACAAGATACCGTTACGGTTACAGACGAAATATACTTGAGAGATGATGAAACGGGAACGCGCGAGGGTACGTATACAGGTGAATGGCGTGACGGCAAACGGAAATACGAGTATGTAAAAACTCAGACCGACGGCACTAAAACGAGCATAATAGCAGAGGGTACTTTTATTGACGGCAAGCTGAACGGTGATGACTGCAGCATAGCTTGGGACTATGGACTATCATACACAGGACAAATGAAAGACGGTGACTTTCACGGGTGGGGTGTTAGGACAACGTCCGATGGTTCGACTTGGACAGGACAATACAGTTACGGTCTGCCCGACGGTCCATTGAAAGCAGTTTTGGCAAGCGGCTGGACGTATGATATGGTATGGTCGCAGGGAGTTATGGTCTCCGGAAAAATTTATCAGGGAAGCAATCTGCTTTTCGAGGGAGAGATTCCTCCGGAGGGGGAATTTACGGATTACCTTTTCGGCAGCGACCCCGAGCCGGCGGAGCGCGGCTTAGATGACGAACAGTTTCTTATACTTGAAACCGCCGTTATAAAGGCTATCACTGAGGCGGAGCCTGACGCTGTTGAGCTTAAATTCACCGTGCCGGAACTGCCGTTTGCCGTTTATAAAATACGTAAAGCTTTAGAGGTCATACTTGCAACACACGCTGTCGAAACTTCACATTTGGCATTTTCGTCAGAGCAGGCTTACATAGAGCCGGACGACCCAAAAAGCGGTAAAGCCGGAGTAACATTCAGTGTATTTTCGGTTACGCAAACGCCTTTCAGCACACTGCAGGCTGACATAGAACGCTTCTATTCCGAAGCGGCGGAGGTGGCGGATATGCTTCCGGACGATCCGCGCGAAGCGGTCATTGCTCTTGACAAATATATATGCGAAACTTTTGAATACGACTATGAAGCGTTTGAAAGCGGACGCTTGACCAATCTGCTGAGGGTTGATGATATTACGATTGGAGATTTTTTTGATAACAAACACGGCGTTTGCTCGCATTACGCAATATTTAGCTATGCCGTACTAATGGCAAAAGATATTCCCGTTCGCCTCTGTATCAGTCCGGCTCATTTTATGAATCACGAATGGTATCAGGTTCTTATTGACGGCGTATGGCTGAACGTTGATTCTACGTGGAACGATGCTGGCGAAAGCACCGACAGTCAATTCCTTTTGCTTTCAGATGAGAAATTCCGCGGCTACTTTGATAACCCGCATTACAACTGGATAACTTAGCTAACAGGGAAAACACGCAGACAAGTCCCAAAACTTTGGGGTATACACGGAAGCGGTACACACTGCAAAACACTTACAGATTTGTAATTATTAAATTATTACGGAGGACGCCATATGAATAAACGTCGGATTTTCTGTATTTTATCCGCAGCATTAGCTTCGGCGCTCATATTTGTACTGATTTACGCAAATGCGGCATCCAACACGGTCAAACTCATACCTATTATTAACCTGCCCGGAGCCGGAGGCACACCTGCGGAAATAACCGCTGCTTATCCGATACCGGCACAGAAAATGAAGTATTCAGTATAGTACTTAACTCCGCCAATGAAATAGCATTGCCGTATTTGGACTTGGAATATCGTTTTTTGTTTGCTGATGGTTCGTTTACAAGGATTTCAGGCTTTGATACGATATTCTGTTCCGATAATGAGCGGTATTATCCTGTGTTTTTCGGAGATTTTTCTACGTTATGTCTTGCGCTTTATGCAGAAGATGACAGCATAATCGAGTTAAGTATTCTATCCGGAATTGACGCAAATCAACTTTCGGTTGCAAGCGAATACGGGGCGTCAGCAACTGACGGAAGATTGGACGGAAACTCGCTTAGATTGTTTGCAGGTGAGACCGCTGTTATATCCGGACTGGAATTAGGGATGAACTATACTCTAAACGGTTCAAGCCGAACACTTAACACGTATACGTTCTCAACGGTCAGCGGCAACTATACCGGCGGCAATGCGACGCCTCCGCCTAATTCCGGCGGTACAGAGCGCAAACTATTGCGAATCGCTCTTAACAATGCCGCGGGATTCTATAACAAAAGAGAGCTGTATACTGACGTTAGCTGGCTGCTTTTTGAAGAATTTCTTCAAACTGCCGAGTTGGTGTATGATAAAGAGGACGCGTCACAGGCTGAGATTGACGCTGCGGCTGATGCTTTGTTTGACGCAATGATGTCGCTGCAGGGCAAATCACCGGAGACGGAAGCATATGACACGCTTGATTTCGGAAACGCGAAAGCGGATTTCACGCTTAGCTGGGAGACCCAGAGCGCATCTGAGGGCGCTACGGTTATACTAAATATCATCGCGGCAGAAGCCGCATATATATCGGCTGTGCGTTTTGATCTGGAGTTCGGAGAAGAATTAGAATTCGACTATGCCGGAGGGCAAAACGGTTTTACCGCAGTACGTTCTGTAAGTGACGGTGCAACGGCTTCTGTTGCTCTTGTGAGGTTCGGAGGTCAAACTGCGGCGGCAAACCGTAACAGCTTTAATGTTATTGATACTGACGGACTTGGTTCGGCGGTAGTTGCAAAGATACGCTTCCGTGTAAAAAGCGGCGGCAAAACTGGAGTTACGCTTGCAAAATCGCTTGTTGCGGCGATAGATAGCAACGGGTACGGCGCGGATATATCGGCTAATACTCCGGTGTCCTCTTCCGAGCTTGTTCTGACCGGAGGCGGAACTGAGGGTACGTCCTCAATTAACTTCAACCGCGATAAAATAATTTCAATGGCTGACCTATCCACTGCTACAAGCTGGTACAGGGCAAGTCCATCTGAGGCTTCGGTTTGGCAAGATGCTCAAGCCGCCGATTTAGACGGTGACGGTGTAATAACCGTGGCGGATTTTGTGCTGATCCTTTTCGAGATAGAAAAATATGAATAAGGACTTAGTAAGTTTGCGTGTAGCCATTTGTCAAAGACTTTTCAATCATGTTCATAAAAAATTTACAATTTACAATTGAAAAATTAAACAGCAAGCTATTGACTTGCCGTTCTCGTTGTGCTATACTAATGTCCTGTTACTAATGTTTATGAGGGGGATTGAGCGTGAACTACGATGGCAGTTGCGGATTTCTTATAAAGCAAATACACGATTCAATTGAAAAAACTGTTAATAACCAACTGCGTGAAATGGGGCTTACACTTGCGCAGATTCAGCTTGTGCTTACTTTGCTTGATTTGAATGAGGGTGCGGGTTCGTTTAAGGAATTGGAAAAGCGGCTTGGTGTGTCTCAGGCAACGACCGCGGGACTGATAAACCGCCTTGAGCAAAAGGGCTTTGCGGTAACGGAGATAGACGACAGTGACAGGCGTATAAAAAATGCACGTATTACCAACGCCGGTAGAACAGTATGCGCCTGCGCCCGTGAAAAAATGGAGGCGCTTGAAGCGCGTCTGCTTTGCGGGCTTGGCGAGAGCAGGGCTGTGGGGTTTCGTCTGTGCTTGCAAGCGGTGCATGACAATCTTTCCTAAGTAAAAAATTTAATCAAATCAACAGTACGCTATTAAATGTATGCTGTCATACTTGGAGGTCTATGTATGAAAAAAATCGACAACCTTACTGCGCTTAGTTCAATACCTGTCAGCAAAGCGGTTATTAGAAACGCGTTGCCTGCGATTGCGGCTATGCTGATGGTCTTGATTTACAATCTCGCCGATACATTCTTTATCGGGCAGACGCACGACGATTTTCAGGTGGCTGCGGTATCGCTGGCGACGCCGGTGTTCTTAATATTTATGGCTCTTGGCACTGTCTTTGGTATCGGAGGTACTTCCGTTATAAGCCGCTCATTCGGAGAGGGCAAAACCGATTACTGTAAAAAGGTATCAGCGTTTTGTATGTGGATGGGCTTAGTGGTTGGAGTTGCCGTCTCCGCGTTGTTTTTAATCTTTATGGATGACTTGCTCCGCATTATCGGCGCAAGTGCGGATACATGGGAAATGACAAAACGCTATCTGTGTATCGTAACCCTATGCGGTCCTTTTGTGGTGGTGGCGAACTGCTTTTCAAATATAATCCGCGCGGAAGGGCAAGCGGGCAAGGCCATGATGGGTATGCTAATCGGCAATATGCTGAACGTCATCCTTGACCCTCTCATGATACTTGTTTTCGGATGGGAGATAACGGGTGCGGCGATTGCAACGGTCATTGGCAATGTAGTCGGCGCAGCGTATTACATCATCTATTTTGTTCGAGGCAAGTCCGTGCTTAGTATCAGCATCAAAGATTACTCGGTGCGGGATGGGGTGGCAAAAAATGTCCTTATTATTGGCGTCCCTGCCGCGCTTGGTTCTTTGCTGATGAGCGTGTCGCAGATGATAATGAACAGCATGATGGCGGGATTCGGCGATATGTCCGTTGCAGCGGCAGGCGTCTCAATGAAGGTCACGATGATGATCGGGATGGTGGCGATTGGTCTGGGTCAGGGAGTACAACCGCTGCTTGGGTATTGCGTAGGCGCAAAGAACTGGTCACGATACAAATCAATTATGAAATTCTCAGTCATTTTTGCGCTTGCGCTCGGAGTGGTTATGATAGGGCTATGCTATATCTTTACGAGTCAAATTGTCGGAGCATTCCTGGCACTCCCAAGCTCGTTTAACAGCGGAGTGAGATTTGCCCGGATTTTACAGTCCACGGCGTTCTTGTTCGGAGTATTTTACTGCTTCATCAATGCCTTACAGTCGATGGGAGCGGCAATGTCCTCGCTAATTGTAAACCTTAGCCGTCAGGGACTGATTTACATTCCGGCATTGTTTGTTATGCGGACGGCTCTCGGTATGCCAGGACTGATTTGGGCTCAGCCGATAGCGGATATACTGTCGTTTATTTTAGCAGTCGTGCTGTTCGCGTTCTCTTTTAGAAAAATATCAAATTCAAAAACTGAGGTTACAGCACGCTTGACAAATCATTTCAAATAAGCTATAGTATGTTGCGGCGGTGATAGAGAATACAAAAATCTGCCGCCGAACGGAGGACACGCAGTGTGATTGTTTTTATCAGAGGTAGCCACTCAATCTGAGCGGACATCTGATATTTGTCCGCTCTCAAATTTAAGGAGCGAACAACGATGTTAAAATTAAATATACGTCTCGAACAGCCTGCGGACTATCGGACAGTCGAGGAACTGACGCGCAATGCGTTTTGGGAAAGCAGCAACCATTTTTGCGATGAACACTTGTTAGTGCATAAGCTGCGTAATATTCCGGAATACATAGCCGGACTTGATTATATTGCGGAGCTTGATGGCAAGCTGGTCGGAAGTGTGTTTTACTCTAAAGCGAAAATTGTTGCCGGTGACGGGCATGAGTTCGGCGGAATAATAACGTTCGGACCGCTTAGCGTACTGCCGGAATATCAGTTTCAAGGCATTGGCAGAGCGTTGATGGAGTTCAGCATAGCCGAAGCAAAGAGGCTCGGGTATCGCGGAATCGTGTTCTTCGGTCATCCGGATTATTATCCCCGTATAGGATTCCGGCGCGCGTATGAGTTCGGTATCTTGCCGCAGTGGGGAGCGGACGACTGTGAACAGCTGATGGCAATGCCGTTGTATGACGGCACATTTGACGGCGTAAGCGGAAAATTTGTTGAATCGGACGCGTTCAGCGACCTGCTTGAGGGTGAACTTATGGAGTTCGACAGATTATTTCCGCCGAAAGCGCCGCCGAAGCGTCAACCGATAGAAATATTGCTTGAGCGGCTTGAGCCGCCTGCAAGGAAAGCGCTCGGCGCGTTTCTTGACTCGCCGTTTAACTGGAAGCTGTTAGCCGATATGCGCGGGATTTCAGAACGCCAAATGTTAGGTGTACCGGGTATTGACGCTAACGCGATTGCTGTAATCAAGCAGGTTATGCGTGAAAACGGTAAACGCTGGGGAGTTTAGTTAAATATCAGACCGCCGCTTGATTTCAAGCGGCGGCTGTTTAATGGTTTTTAAACAGTTACCGTTTGAACCGATTGCCGGTATTGGCATAAATTATCGCCGCAGTCACAATGACTATTACCGCAGCAATATATACCGGAACAAACCAACTCCAACCGAAGCCTATTCCAAATGTTAAAACCCCAACCGGAAGCAGAACCTTGCCTATAAATTTGCTCAGCCTTGACGCGTCAAATTTTTCTTTTTCACGCTGCGGCAGAGTGTTATAGCCGGCAATCAGAACCGCTCCGTTACCTGTAAGCAAGATTGCAGACAAAACGATCAAAACCAGCCCAATCGCCGCGCACGGAATAAACGCGGATATTTGAAAATTAGCAAACATAACTTTTTCTCCTCTTAGTTTGATGTTTGATGTTTCTTAAAGGTTCTTAACACGCGGCAGAAACAGGTTTTCGTAGTGTCTGCGGAACGTCTCGCTGACAGGTTCCGGCAAATTGTCGACGTCAAACCACACGGTTTGCGTAGTTTCGTTGTCGTTTTCGCACGGCTCCCCTGTAAAATCCGTGCATAGATAGTGTGCGGTAACATTAAAAACCTTATCTCCGTTAGGATATACGTGAGTTTCCTCCGCGCCGGAGGTCATCCCCAATAGCTCTAAGGAATTAGCCGTCAGTCCAGATTCTTCAAACAGTTCGCGCCGCGCGGTATCCTCAAGGCTTTCGCCAAGCTCCATAGCACCGCCAGGCTTGCTCCAGTTGCCGTTGTCAGCGCGGCGTTGAAGCAATATTTTTCCGACGCGGTATACAAATACCGCCGAACCTGTCATTATAATCGGGTCGTGTCCGATTTTAGCGCGTATCTGCTGAATATATCCGGCAGGCTTATCCTGCGTTTTAGGCGTGAAATAGTCCTCTGCGAGTATGGCGTAGTACGCCGCGTCACAAATCCCTTGATTGTTCCAATCCGACTGACGCAAAACGCCCTCATAACGCATCCCTGCTTTCTGCATAACCTTGCCGCTGTTTGGGTTGCGCGGATCGTGACGCGACTCTATACGATTAACGCCAACTTCCTCAAAAAAGAACCGAACTAACCTTGTAAGGGCTTCGGGCGTGTATCCGTTGCCCCACCATGCCTTGCCTATGCAATAACCGATGTGTACGCTTTTTGCTTTATCGTCACCGTGAACCACCGAGATACTGCCGATTGGCTCACCGACTGATTTTGGGACAATTGCCCACTGGTATATATTCAGGCTTGAGTATTGCTCAGACCACAGCGTTGCGATACGGCGTGATTCATTTACATCAGTGTGAGCGCTCCACATTAGGAATTTAGTAACTTCCGGGTCGCTTGCCCAGTTGCGGAACATTGCGTCCGCGTCGTCAGGCGAGAACCTGCGCAGTATCAACCGCTCGGTCTCAAGCGTCACTGTGCCCTTGTGTGTCATAGCCGATTACTCCTTATCTATATAATGTAAATTTATAATAATACGCAAAGTGTACATGCACAAGTATTATATTTTCTCGGCGGTTATAATAGCGGTATTGTTATGGCTCCAAACGGCTTCCGCGCGCGCAAAACCAACTTGTAGAAACAGATTGATTTGGTTGCTGACTGTAAACGGTATGTCGTAGTGGCAGAACTCACCTTCGGGAATTCCCTGTGCCGTGCGCAACTTACAGTTTTCGTCAGACCAACGGTCTTGCTCCTGCTGGGTAAGCACCATATAATCACACTCTATGTATCTGCCGCCGGACTTTAATGCCTTAAAAAGATTTGTGTACAGCGCAAGCTTTTCATTATACGACCAGTGGTGCATTGTTTCTACGGAAACTGCCGCGTCATAGACTTCACTTCCGAAATCATAATCAAGATAGCTTGCGCAAATTAGATCAATTTGTTTGCCGCTGAATTTCTCGCTTAGTTTATCAAGCATAGCTTGTGTCAAATCAATGCCGGTCACACGGATGTTCGGAGCGAGCTTGAATATATACTCAAGCTCTAAGCCCGTACCGCAGCCAAGATCAAGCAGTACAGCCGTATTTTTTGGAATCAATCTGGCGGTTTCGGTGTATGCGTCCTGTAATCCGTCTATGGTGTGTAGCATATGTTCGTCATATTCACTGATACGCGCCGCAAAGAACTCGTTCATTCGTTCAAGCATTGGCAGCCCCTCCTATCAAGGTTATTATTATATCACAGATAAAAAGAATATTCAAGTATTATTGTCTCCTGCCTGCTTGTCAGGCAATAGTTGAAGAACGATGCAAATTATCACAGAGATTAGGGGCGTTGGAGCGCGGTCGTGTGAATATTGTTTTGTTAATCATTGTAATAATCGCGCATACAAGCTCATAAAATCGCTATGAGGTAAAAAACAATTTTGGGAGGTCAAAATTATGCAGCTTATGGGATTAACTTGCGTTGCGTCGATAACGGTAATGGTGTACTTGATCGCGTGTTTGATTAGAGCTACGCCGTTACAGAATAAATGGCTGCCGGTCATCTGCGGACTGCTCGGCGGAGTGCTTGGAGTGGTTGCCAAGTTTGTTATGCCGCAGTTTCCTGCTAAGGACGTCTTTGACGCGGTTGCCATCGGTATCGTCAGCGGATTCGCGGCAACGGGTGTAAATCAGGCGTTCCGTGAGCTCATCGGCAAAATGCGTAGCATTAAGGTTTGATTGACAGAAGAGTATGGGCGGGGAATCAACCCCGTCCCTACAAGTATTGATTAGGCGGACAAGGTATATAATACCGGCGGTCAAGACCATAATTACAATTAGAGAACGCGGGGATAAAAATGGATATGGAATGGAATGAAATGTAGTAGTCAAATAAAATAACCAAAAATTTTAGCCCTGCGGGAAAATTTTCGTGTAAAACGCTTGACAAACGGGTTAGAAGGATATATAATAAATCCGTGATAGGAGTTTAAGGAAACTTAAACACTATTCCTAAGGAGGAAACAAAGTTATGAAGCGTTTTGCTACTATAGGATTATGCGTAATATGTGCGTTAATTGTTTTTGCCGGGTGTGCGCTCAACCAAATGCCGCCTGCGTTGGATACTTACATGGCCGCCGGCGGAGGTTCAGGCGGTGTTGGGGGAAGCGTTGTACGCGCAACTCCGCCGCCGGACGCTAAGCCGGAGCAGGTAACGGCTGACGAATATCAGCAGATTGAAATCGGTATGACTTATGAAGAGGTCGTGGCGATTGTTGGCGGCGAGGGTCGCAGCAGTAAGCGCGGTAAGTTTACGTTCTATGCGTGGAGCGGATTCGCGCCGATGAGCAATGATGTTACGATGTCGTTTGACGCTGATGGCAAACTTGTAAATAAAGACCCGCAATCGAAGAACATTTCCGGTAATCTGCCGGGTCAAACAGCTGAACCGGGAACGGGTTCCGCCACCGAAGATGCTCCGGCAGAGGAACTTCCTTCAGAGGAAGCGGCAGCGGAATAAATTGAAAGTGATGGTTTATGCAAGGACGGTGTAACGCCGTCCTTGCGTTTTTGCCTTTAGTGCGTATAACTCTATACGGATCACGCCGTTAGGATAAGCCATTAGGGGTTGACAAGTTGGTTTTTCGTGGTATAATCTAACGAAAGAGAGGTATTTTATGGAACCGATAACGATACTATTGCTTTCGCTGAACATGTTGCTATTGATAGTGTTAACCGTTCTGACAGTTAGCTTGCGCAGGGATAAACGCGGAGGTATGCAGTCGGCAGAGGGCAAACTTACCGAACTTGACAATCATCTTACAAGAATTGATTCGCAGGTTCGCGATGAATTTGAGCGTAACCGGCGCGAGCTGGCTCACTCGTTTGGAGTGGTTTCATCTGCTTTGGACTCCTCTCTGAAACAGGCTATTGAGATGCTTACAAATTCGCAGACGAGTCAATTTAATATGTTTTCGTCGCGGCAGGAAAGTTTAAGAGCGGTGATTGACGTTCAGCTTAAAGAAATCCGTACTGAGACCGCTAAACAGCTTGACGATATGCGTAAAACGGTGGACGAGCATTTGAAAGATACGGTTGAGAAGCGGTTCAACGAATCATTTAAGATGATCAGTGAGCGATTGGAGCAGGTTCACCGTGGATTAGGCGAGATGCAGCAGCTTGCGTCCGGGGTAGGCGATTTGAAACGCGTACTTACTAACGTTAAGACTAAGGGCAATCTTGGGGAGATACAGCTTGGCGCGATTTTAGAGCAGATACTTGCGCCCGGACAGTATGAGGCTCAGGCGCAGGTTAAGCAGAACAGTCAGGAACGCGTGGACTATGTGATTCGCCTGCCGGACAAGAACAGCGCGGATACGGTGCTGCTATTGCCTATAGACTCTAAATTTCCAACGGAAGACTACACCCGGTTGCTGGACGCGTATGATGCCGGAATTGGGGACGAGGAAGTGAAACGTGCTTCCGGCGCGTTTGAGAACGCTGTAAGAAAGTGCGCAAAAGAGATTAGCGCGAAGTACATAAATCCGCCTGTGACGACTGATTTTGCAATAATGTTTGTGCCGACTGAGGGGCTGTATGCGGAGATAATCCGCAGGACGAGCCTGTTTGAGACGGTTCAGCGCGAGTACCGCGTTACGATAGTGGGACCTACAAATCTGTCAGCGTTTTTAAGCAGTTTGCAGATGGGGTTCCGTACGCTGGCGATAGAACGGCGTTCTAATGAAGTGTGGCAGCTGCTTGGCGCGGTTAAGACGGAGTTCGGAAAGTTCGGCAATGTGATGGATAAAATAAAAAAGAGTATCGACGAAGCGGCAAAACAGATAGACACGGTAGGTACGCGGTCAAGGCAAATTGAGCGCAAACTGCGTACGGTGGAAGCGCTTCCGGAGATGGAGACGATAACTTTTCTGGGCAGTGACGCGGACTTTGCAGGTGCGGATAATTCGGAAGAAATTTAACATACAAGGAGGTTGGGAAAATGTTCAAAATTAAAAAGCGTTCCGGCGCGGTAACGGATTATAATCCGGAAAAAATATCATATACTGTGGAACTTACCGCCGGAGAGACGGGTGTTCCGCTGAACCATTCTGACATTGAGAACATCAAATCGCTGGTTACGGAGCGGCTTGAGGCGAAAGGGCGCGATCCGATCAGCACGGAAGAAGTGTATATTGAGCTCTGCGGAGTGCTTGTTGATCTTGGGATGAAGAAAGTTGCGCGCGCTTACAGCCAGTATGTAAACAACTTCTATAAGGATTCCGTAACGCTTCCGGAGTAAAATCAGGGGATATTGTTGCTTGCCGATAGTCGGCAGTCAATGCAGGAGGTAGGCGTTAGATAGTCGTTAGCCAATAGTCGGCAGTCGAGAGTGGACGAGGGACGCGGTTGAATGGCAAGTTGCAAGTGGCAAATTGAAAATTAGGACGAGAGAAACGCCCTGCGGGAAACGAGGGATATATCGGGCGAGCGATGCTCGCCCCTACGAAATGTTGGTTCACATTACAGTTAATCATTAACTATTAGTCATTAACCACTACTTCTGCATTATAGCACAGGATTTCTGATTTGTCAAGAGTTAAATTGTGTGTAATCGTAAATAATTTGTGAACATCCTTGGAAATTAGGGTGCACAAAGAAAAGTTGTCGTTCCGTTTCGATAATATTTATGATATAACGAATAAAATAAATTTGGAGGGGTGTGTTATGCTGGCGATTTATCACTATTTCGGTTACGATTTGCCGCTTAGAGAGCGGTTTGAGATGATCAAGGCGGCGGGCTTTGACGCCGTTGGACTGTTCCGCGATGAATGGTTTGGGTGGACGGCGCACCGTACGTATGCCGATTTGGCGCGCGCAGTTGGTCTGCAAGTAACTGACGGACATGCGCCGTTTGACAGAGATTATGATTTTGTAAACGCGCTGTGGCTTGATAACCTTGACGGAGAAACGACGTTTGAGGTATATGCCCGTGCTATTGCGGAGTGCGGCGAGGACGGCGTAGAAAACCTAATCGTTCATCCGTGTGAAGATGAAGATACGGAACCTCCTCCGCCTTGCGATTTGGGAATCGAACGTATAAAGCGGCTGATTGAGATGGCGGAACGCGCCAATGTAACGCTGGCATTTGAAAACTTGAGCCGTCTTGATTATCTCTCGTATATATTCGGACGGGTGAGTTCGCCGAAGCTCGGTTTTTGCTATGACGCGGGACACTTTAACCTGCGCGCTAGCGAACCGAAGCTTGACCTGTTGTCGTTGTTCGGCGAGAAGCTTACTGCGCTGCATCTGCACGATAACGACGGCAGTGACGATCAGCATAAAATACCGTTTGAGGGCGCTATCAACTGGCGGGAGCAAATGACTAAGATTGCCTCAACCGGCTTCAGCGGCGCGACTACGCTGGAATGTACTACCGGCAGTCCCGGCTCAGCCGGCTCAAATGATTCGCGGTCGCCCGAATAGTGGCTTCGTGACGCGTATTCGGCGGCAACACGGCTTGATGAAATGCGAAGGGAGCTGAATCGTAGCTAAGGAGAGTTTTTGCTATGAAAATTGACTTATCGTCTCTTGCTCCAAGAGAGGCGCACGATTTATTAACAAGCGCAATAATTCCGCGACCTATTGCATGGGTGTCTACTGTGAATAAGAACGGCGACGTCAACCTTGCACCGTTCAGCTTTTTTACGGGAGTGCAGTGGTATCCGCCGGTGATAGCTTTTTCCGTTGTTAACCGCGAGGACGGCAGCAAAAAAGACACGGTGGTTAACATTGAGCAGATACCTGAGTTTGTTGTACATAGCGTATCTGTAGATTTGCTTATGCCAATGGAAGCATCCGCGCAGCGTATCCCTATCGGACGGGATATTCAGGAAATTAGCGGAATTCATTTGATTGCGTCTGATATAGTTATACCTCCGCGCATTTGCGAAGCAGCAGTTGCTTTTGAGTGTTCGCTGGAAAAAATAATTACCGTAAATGAAGGAGCGAATGCAGGTAATCTTATACTCGGGCGGGTCAAGGTGCTGCATACAGATGATACCCTTATTGAAAACGGCAGAGAAATTGACTGGGCAAAATTGAACGCTCTTGGAAGATTATCCGGTAACCGTTATTGTGAGATACGAGATGTGATTAGAAGCGAAACTAATTAGTAAAATGATATGCCTATCATGTAAGTGATCCGCTTGGAGATCGAATATAAACTATGATAAAATTAATAAGAAAGTAAAATACATCATTATATGCGGATGAGATCGCCGCTATAAATCTTATAAAAAGTACTTGATTTTTTTAATCGGGTGTGTTATACTGCAACAGGTTAAGCCGATGTGGCGGAATGGTAGACGCACCTGACTCAAAATCAGACGCTGAGAGGCATGCCGGTTCGAGTCCGGCCATCGGCACCATAGCGAACAAATGCGAACCCTGAGTCGATAGTATTCGGTGAGGTGTTTGCTTTTGTTTTTTCGTTTCCGTTGGAGTAAAAACCCAACTGGAAAAGAAGAGGAGATAAGTAAAATGAACGACAATAACAACATTCTTGAAACATTTAATCGGCATATCCCTGCTACAATTTTATCCGTGAAACGGATGGAAAGTGAAGCCATGAACACCGTTTACCGTATTGATACAAAAGACGGGGCGTTTATTTTCAAGAAATACACCTCGGGGTGGCCAGAAATAGGAAAAGTGCCGTATGTTGAAGCCCAATTGACCGAATATGGAATCCCACACGCAGAATTAATTGTCTACCACCGCGACGAGAATGACTACATCAACAGTTACTTAATAGAGCGGTTCTTACCGGGTACATCAGCCGATAAGTTAGCGATGACGATGAATGACGAACGCGCTATGTATGCAAAGTTGGGCGGACTTATGAGCCGTGTGCACACAATTCCATTGACCGGCTACGGTTATATCGGCGCGAGTGAAGCATGTTGTAAGACATTCAGTGAGTTCACCGGGTGGGATGATGTCAATGATAAACTGCGGGAAACAGTTTATCCTGAATCGGCATTAAATGCGTTGATGTTAAAGTTTGAAGAAGCATTGAAACCATGCGACATAATTCCATCAACCATATGCCATATAGATTTAGCCAAAAAGAATATAATCATCGACGACAACAACCTTACACTCGTTGATTGGGATTGCGCCTATGCTCTGCCGTGGGTCTGTGAAATTGCACGCTTGAAAGTCTTAATGCGCCAAAGTTACCCTCAGGATACAGCCGACGAACTCTTGCAAATTTTCATTGATAATTATACGCCACCACAAGGTGATATGGAAATTTATTTAACAAACGAAAACGCTTTGTATGCATGGTTTGCGTTGATGTCGGTCAACAGTGTGGTCGGGAAACCTGATTTTGACCAACAGCTACATGAGTTCCAAGTGGTGTTGGCAACATGGGGTTGGGAATTGCAGTAATAGAAAACGCTTATTAGTTTGTCAAACTTGTTTTTATTGACATTATGAAAACCCATACAAGCGTAACAAGCCGTGACCGTGCTTTCTGTCGGCATACGGGGCAGGACGGCAGCAAACAATAAACCGGAGGTATATACAATGCAGAATGTTTTAGACGCGGCAAATAATCTACATAAAAAAGCAAAGTTCTTTTTTCTTGGTTCGGTAGATAATAATGGTTTCCCGAACATTAAAGCGGTGCTTCCTGTAAATAAGAGGGAAAGCATCAGACATATTTATTTCAGCACAAACACCTCGTCAAAACACGTTGCTCAATATAGGGCAAATCCAAAGAGTTGTGTTTACTTTTACAGCCCGCTGTTTTTCAAAGGGGTCTTGCTTAAAGGCGTGATTGAAGTTGTTGAGGCAACTGAAATAAAAGAGCGTTTTTGGAACAAAGGGGATTTGAAATACTACCCCAAAGGTGTTACCGACCCTGACTATTGTATTTTGAAATTTACGGCGCAGGAAGGGCGGTATTACAGTAATTTCAAATCGAATGATTTTGTTATTGAATAGTTTAACATTTTACGTGTTACTCTTTATTAGGCTCTTTTTTTGACATCGTTCCTACTGCACCAATGCCCGTTCCGAAAATGGAGCGGGCATTAAAAACTCTGTTTTCTTTGTCAATTGCCTGTGAACATTACCGACAGATATTTCAGCAACATGTCTGCCCAACCGAGCTTCCCAACATCGCAGCCGGCAATGATCGGCACGTCAGCGAGTATACGTCCGGTGGCGTCCAACACTTTCAGTCTGCCGATTTCCTGCCCTTTCTCAATCGGAGCCGTATAGCTGTCGGCTAACTCTATTACGCGGTGCAGATCCGCCGCCTGATCTTTAGTGACAAGAAGTTTATCGCTGCCGGCGCTTATCGCTGGCTGAACCGTACTAAGTTCACCGAGCGATACCACCGCAGGGGAGATAGGCTCAGCCGGAGCCGTATTGACAAGCGTGTAACCGGCAAACGCATTATTAAGAAGCGCTTTAGCGGCGTCAAACCGCTGGTCGGATGTCGGCGCGCCCATAATCACCGCAATATACTCTACTCCATCACGCTCTGCCGTTGCTGACAGGCAATACATAGCCTCAGAGGTAAATCCGGTTTTCAGTCCCGTCGCGCCGGGATAGAACCGTATTAGCTTATTGGTGTTCGACAGCCCGAACCCCCCTCCGCGCACTGTGTCTGTCCAGATAGTAGTGAAGTCGCGGATAAACCCGTGACGGATAAGTTCACGGCTCATCACCGCAATATCATAAGCGCTGGTCAAATGTTCTCCGGTCGTAGGAAGTCCTGTGGCGTTAGAAAAAACGGTGTCGTTCATCCCTAATTCCTTAGCGCGTGAGTTCATCTTTGCGACGAACGCTTCCTCTGTACCGGCAAGGTGTTCCGCCATCGCAACCGATGCGTCGTTCGCGCTCGAAACCGCTATGCTTTTAAGCATATCCTTTACCGTCATCTGCTCGTTCTCTCTAAGATATATCTGCGAACCGCCCTTGCCTGAAGCGTTTGCGGACGCGGTAACTACGTCATCCAGTTTCAGCTTGCCAGCGTCGACCGCTTCGGCTATTAGAAGCATTGTCATAACTTTGGTTACGCTTGCCGGAGCAAGCCGCTCGTGCTCATTATTCGCGAATACGACGGTTCCGGTAGTTTTCTCCATTACTAACGCGGACTTTGCCGAACCTACTACGTCATTAGCGGTTGCCATAACCTCAACCCACGGCTCTTCGCTGAAAACGTCGTCAGTCTCCGGGTCGTTTTCGGCCATTGTAGGCACGTATTCCCCGCCGTCGGCTACAGCCGCAATCGGTGTTATTGTCAGCGTGATAAGGGCAAAAAGCAAAATAAATATCAAAAATTTTCGCATAGTCTATTCCCTCCCGTAGATTAGTATGATATAATGAGTTCAAATATAACTTTATCATTTGGAGGTAACTATGAAAGTATTGCTGATAAACGGCAGTCCTCACGCAACCGGCTGTACGTACACAGCGCTGGACGAGATCGCCCGGCAGCTTAAAAGTAACGGTGCGGAAAGCGAGATATGGCAAATTGGGAACAAACCTCTCAACGGCTGTATAGCCTGTGGATACTGCCGGGCTAATCGTAACCAGTGTTCCCAGGGAGGAGAAGTCGCGGATGCTATCGCTAAAATTAAAGAAGCTGACGGAGTAATCATCGGAAGTCCCGTTCACTTCGCCGGTATCGCCGGTAATTTAAGCTCCTTGCTCGACCGCGTTTTCTGTGCTAAAGACAGCTTCGCGGGCAAACCTGCGGCAGGGATAGTCAGCTGCCGGAGGGGCGGTAACGCTACGGCTCACGACCGCCTTAACAAGTACTTTACGATTTCACAAATGCCGGTCGTAAGCAGTCAGTACTGGAACGGCGTTCACGGAAATACTCCGGAGGAAGTCAGACAGGATCTTGAAGGATTACAGATAATGCGTACGTTGGCTAATAACATGGTATGGCTGATAAATAGCATTAAGGCAGGCGAAAGCTTCCGGAATAAAATTGCCGGAGCCTGAACCGCGTATAGGCACCAGCTTTATACGGTAATAAAACTGTAATGCGCTTATAGATAGGCGGGTGTTAACACCCGCCTATTATTATTTTACAATTTATTTTCAGCTTCAATAACAACATTTGTTTACAAAAAATTATGCTTGACAATTATGTTAACTAATGCTATACTCCTATCTATGAAAAATATGGAAGCCGTTCAAGATTTTAGTCACATTTCCGTTTTGCTGTATGAAACCGTAGACGTGCTCGACGTCACGCCGGGAAAAACCTATTTCGACGGCACTTTCGGCGGAGGCGGACATAGCCGGTTAATACTCGAACGCGGAGGAAATGTTCGTGCCTCAGATATGGATTCTGACGCTATTGAGAACGCAAAGGTTTCTGAAGTATTTCGTCCGTATTTTGAAAGCGGTCAGCTGACGCTTACCAAGTCTAATTTCGCGGACTTCCTCGAAACCTCTGACGATACCTTTGACGGAATGCTTTTCGATCTTGGCGTTAGCTCCCATCAGTTGGATACTACGGAACGCGGATTCAGCTTTCGCCGCGATGCCCGCCTTGATATGAGGATGGATCAAACCACACCTCTAAGCGCTTATGAAATCATCAACGAATGGGACTATGATGAATTGAAGCGCATCTTCTACGAGTACGGCGAGGAACGCTATGCGCCGCGTATCGCACGCCGGATTGTTGAGACCCGTGAACGCCGCGCAATTGAAACTACTTCTCAGCTGGTTGAATTGCTAAACACTCACCCTAAACGCGTATTTCAGGCGCTTAGAATCGCAGTCCAGGATGAGTTAGGTTCAATTGAGCGGATGCTCAAGACCGCTCCGGACTGCCTGAAATCAGGTGGAGTTATCGCGGTGATTTCATTTCACTCCCTTGAGGACAGACTCGTAAAGCACGCTTTCAGAGGCGACGCGCGGCTTAGCGTTATTACTAAACATCCTATACTTCCGCAGAATGAAGAACTAAACGAAAACACCCGTTCCGGCAGCGCGAAGTTGCGGACGGCAAGAAAGGTCGGTGAATAACCTATGCAAAAATCAGCGGTAGATTTAGAATACGGTGCGGTTCCTGTATATGGTGACCGTGAAATTGATTACGGCGCTGACTCTAAACCCCATGTGCGGCATGTATTCTTTAAGCCTCTTTGGGCTTTGCTTGCGCTTGTGATGGTCGCGCTGTTCGTCTCGGGACTAATTGCTAACGTCAACTTCACGCTTGCCTCTGACAGCAACGCTAAGCTCCGCCGCGAGTATGAAAACGCTGTCGCGGAGCAAAAACGTCTTGAGCTTGATTACTCGCGCGTTTTTGAATCGGCAGGCGTTGAAGAGCTTGCAA
>JAITQY010000077.1 GCA_031288675.1 Oscillospiraceae bacterium
ACGAGCTGCTCGACCGCGCCAGCCAGCGAATAACGAACGAGGTTCCTGAGGTCGGGCGTATCGTCTACGACGTAACAGACAAGCCGCCCGCAACATTAGAGTGGGAATGAGTAGACGAAGTGCGAAAAAATATAGTTGTACATAGCATAGATTTATGCTATAATTATTTTGATAGCAGTTTTCTCAAGTAATAAATCTACTGCTGACAGGAGGACACATACGATGAAAAGTCTGAACAGAGGTATCCGCAAAATTTGAGCGGGCATACCTAATCCGTTTGTCCGCTCACAAAATTAAAGGAGCGAAGATGGATTATAAACAAATTCTAAGCGCTTGCGAGGAACGCAAGCATTTAATTAGTATGGTCTCAATTGAGGGCATACTCCAAATCGGATATGATCTCGGCATGAATGAAAACACAACTGTTCTTGACCTCTGTTGCGGTAATGGTGAAATGCTGAAGCTGTGGAGCGAAGCATTCGGAATCAGAGGAACGGGCATTGACCAGGAACAGGCGTTCATCGAAACCGGCAAAGCGAGAGTAAACACGGAACTCGTGACGCTGATTTGCGGTGATGTATTAACATTTGATACCTTAGAGAAATTCGATATAGTTACTTGTACGGAATTGACTACAGGAGTATTTGACAGTTTTGAGAAGGGCATAGCATTTCTTGAACACTTTGTCAAGCAGAACGGAACTTTAGTTTTCGGAAGCCTATACCTGAAAAAAGAAAATCCGCCTCACGAACTCATTGAATTTGACGGCGAAATGCCAACTCTTGCTGAACTGTGGAAAACCGTTAAGCGACTCGGGTACCATTTTACGTCAATGGCAACAAGTACCGACGCCGAATGGGAACGATATATTTTATCAGATGCAAAAGCTGCTATTAAACATTTACGGCAAAAGCCTGATGATGAGTTCGCCGCTTGGGATGATAAATGGTACCGCATTTATTTTGAACAACGCCGCGCTTACGAGGGCTGGGGATTGTTTGCGGCGGTAAAAGTGTAAAGACGGTTCGCCGCGTTCGATTGGGTATGGTCTTTATGTAGGGGAAATAGCAAATTCAAAAACGGCTGAACGCCGAACCGTCCATATGCAACCGCCAAAAAGCACAGACATCAAAATCCGCCGCCTGACATTTAGTTAGGCGGCGGCTTCTTTGTACGGCATTAACTATGCGTTGGCAAGACGTTCCTCCAGTGTTGCCAGCTGCTTTTTCAAAGCTTCCGGGATTGTATTATTCTTCTCGAACTTTTTGTAAAATTCCTTGATTCCCTTTACTTCGTCCTTCCATAACGCGGTATCAACCGTAAGCAGATCTTTGAGCGTGCCGATACTAACTCCGGAACCGTCAAGATTGATGTCCTCCGGCTTAGGCAAATATCCGATAGGGCTGTCTGTCATTCCGACTTCGCCGGCAACGCGCTTCAGTATCCACTCCAATACACGGAAGTTCTCTCCGAAGCCCGGCCAAATGAAGTCGCCGTTATCGTCCGTGCGGAACCAGTTGACATTGAAAATCTCCGGAATGCGGTCAAGGTCATTCCACATCTCCGCCCAGTGAAACCAGTAATCACCCATATCATAGCCGCAGAACGGCAGCATTGCCATCGGGTCACGGCGAGTAACGCCTACTTCACCAGTTGCCGCCGCTGTGGTTTCACTGCCCATGATTGAGCCGATAAATACGCCGTGCTCCCACCCGCGCGCCTGATAAACAAGCGGAGCCGTCTTTGCTCTGCGTCCGCCGAAGATGAACGCGGCAATCGGAACGCCGTCCTCTTTCTCCCATTTCGGACTCAAGCTCGGGCAATTGACCGCCGGAGCGGTAAAGCGGCTGTTCGGGTGCGCTCCCTTAGTGGATGCGGTCTTGCCGTTCCACGGATTGCCTTGCCAGTCAAGCGCGTTTTCCGGAGGATTCTTATCCATGCCCTCCCACCAAACGGTGTTGTCGTCAAGGTTCTGTACTACGTTTGTAAATATAGTGTTGCGTTTTGTGGACACAAGTGCATTCGGGTTAGATTTTTCACTCGTTCCAGGCGCGACGCCGAAGAAACCGTTTTCCGGATTAACCGCATACAGCTTACCGTTACGCGGGCGAACCCACGCTATATCATCGCCTACCGTCCAGACTTTCCAGCCATCCTTAACATAACCTTCCGGCGGTATAAGCATAGCGAGGTTAGTTTTGCCGCACGCGCTGGGGAATGCCGCCGCAACATACTTAGTCTTGCCCTGGGGGTTTTCAATACCGAGTATAAGCATATGTTCCGCCAGCCAGCGTTCCTTTTTGCCGAGTACGCTCGCCATACGCAGCGCAAAGCACTTCTTCCCAAGCAATACATTGCCGCCGTAGCCGCTGTTGACGCTCCAGATAGTGTTGTCCTCTGGGAAGTGAGCTATATAGCGTTTCTCCGGATCAATTTGCGCCTTGCTGTGAAGTCCGCGTATAAAATCTCCGCTATCACCGATGCCGTCATAAACTTTGCTTGTAACGCGCGTCATAATTGCCATTGAAAGAACTACGTAAATACTGTCCGTAAGTTCAATTCCGTATTTGGCAAACGGAGAACCGACAACAAACATTGAGTACGGGATAACATACATTGTCCGACCTTTCATTGCGCCGTCGAATATCTCGCTCAGCTGCGCGTACATCTCATCCGGCGCCTTCCAGTTGTTTGTCGGACCGGCGTCGCGTTCACTTTTGGAGCAAATAAATGTGCGGTCCTCCACGCGCGCGACGTCTGTCGGGTCACTGCGGTGCAGGTAACATCCGGGCAGTTTTTCCTGATTAAGTTTAATAAGCTCTCCAGTGGAGCAAGCCTCCGCGCGCAGAGCCTCCAGTTGTTCCTCCGATCCGTCTATCCAAACGATTTTGTCCGGTTTGGTAAGCGCGGAGCATTCGTCGATCCAATCAAGGATAATTTTGTTCGCAGTCAATGCCATAGATTAGCCCTCCCAATGTAAGTCATTTTCGTTGCTGAAGTATCATACCATATCATTCACAAATAGTCAAGAGATTTTTTGCAATTTTGCATATGCAAAATTGCAAAACTAAGTGTTATTTTACAGATTAAACCTGAGATTATCGTAATTTGTCTTGCAATCTCCATAATTTTCACTGCCTAACCACTATTTGCTAATCTGCCTAAACCGCTTGCAACAATACTGCGGTCGGGTCAAATTCTGTCTGCA
>JAITQY010000036.1 GCA_031288675.1 Oscillospiraceae bacterium
AGCATAACGCCGCGAGAAGCAGATTAGATACCGGTCCGGCAAGCGCGGTAAGCGCCATTCCCCATTTGGGATTTTTGAAGCGGCGCGAATAAACCTGAACCGGCTTTGCCCAGCCGAATCCGGCTACGGCAAGCATAAGTAACCCAAACGGATCGACATGCCTAAGGGGGTTGAGTGTGATACGCCCCTGCCGGCGGGCGGTATCATCGCCCAGCGCGTATGCGGCGATTCCATGCGCGCTTTCATGCACCGTGATGCACAGCAGAGCCGGAATAACTGACAGTAGAATTCTTATTAGATAACTGTAATCAAGCTGATTAAAAAAACTCACTGATTTTCCTCACCAATATATCGCGGTTAAATCCTGTTTCGGCAGAAAATGGGATAATAATATCATTATCGTTTGCACTTAAAGTGTCCGAAATTAATTGTAAATTTGGTTCGATTTCACTTTTTTTTAGTTTATCAAGTTTGTTTGCGACGATAGTCAGCGGAGTACCCGTGCCGTGAAACCATTCTGCCATAGTAACATCGTCCGCAGTAGGCTTGTGACGCGCGTCTACAATTTGGACGCCGGCGGTTATATCTCCGGAGGCGAAGAAAGACTCCATAAGTTCCGCCCAGCGGGCTTTTTCCGAACCGGAAACTTTGGCGTAGCCGTAACCGGGCAGATCGGCAAGATAGACGCGCCCGTCAATAAGGAAATAGTTGACGTGAGCGGTTTTGCCCGGTGTAGCGCTGACACGGGCGAAGTTTTTGCGCCGTACAAGGCAGTTTATGACGCTGCTTTTGCCGACATTACTGCGTCCGGCAAATGCGATAACCGGTTTGCCGTCGCGTATGAACGCGCTTTGTGAGGCGGCGGATTTTATAAATACTGTGTTTTGAATATTCATCTGCCGCCGATATTGACGCGGCATTTGACGCCGGGTCCCCCCATTCCTACGGGCATTGCCTGCTTCTTGCCGCATGTGCCGGATGAGTTCCAAGTCATCTCATCGGAAACGGCGGTAACGGTTTTGAGAAGGTCAAACGCCACGCCGCTTATTGTGGTGTCACGAATCGCCTTGCCGAGCTTACCGTTCTTGATTTCATATCCCATATTCACGCCGAACATAAATTCGCTGGTCAAGTCCGCCTGACCGTTGCCGGTGCGCGTGAGCCAGTAGCCGTCATCAATAGAGGCAATCATATCCTCGATTTTGCTTTTTCCGGGCAGAATAGCGGTGTTTCGCATACGAATAAGTGGCTCGTCAGAGAAAAGGTAAGCGCGAGCGTTACCAGTAGGTTCGTGCCCGAATTTAGCGGCGGTCTCACGGTTGTGCATAAAGCTTTGCAGCACGCCGTCCCTGATAATGACGGCATCCTGAGCGACAGTACCCTCATCGTCAACGTATATAGGCTGAGGGCATTCCGCGCCGTCGCAGGTATTGGCGAAGTCCACGAGCGTAACAAGCTCTGAGGCGACCTGTTTGCCGAGCATAGCTCCGGCAACGCTTCCGCCGAGTACAAGGTCAGCTTCCGTAGTATGCCCGATAGCTTCGTGCGCGAGTATGCCTGCGAGCGCGGAATCAATAATGACGTCGCGAACTCCGGCGTTTGCGTAAACGCCGTCACGCTTCTTCATAAGATTTTCGTACAGCGCGTCAATTTGCGGAAACAGTAATTCCGGCGAGGTATAACGCTGGGTAAAGAAGCCGGGACCGTCATTAAACGCGTCACCGAGGTCAATCATTGCGCCGTCAGCTGCTTCTACAGTCAGACGGACGCTGACGACCGAACGTGGAATAAGAGAATAGCAGTCCGCACCGTCGGAGGTGACTAAAACCTTTTCCATAGCATCGGTTTCACAATACACGCGTCGGGTCACGAGGTTCGGGAACTTTTTGACGATATATGCGTCAAGTTCTTTAGCGAAATCAAGAAGCGGTTTTTGGTCAGTATTGATAAACTCCGACTTGGTAGTAAGGCGCGTGTGCGGCAGTACAGACAGCTGCGGAGCTTTTGTCCCGAGCCGCGAGGTCAGGAACTCCGCATTTTTGGAGGCGGAGCGAATGACCTCGTCCGCGCTTTTATCGCCAAGCTCAGGTGAACTTGCGAAGCCCCAGTAGCCGTTCCTGTAAACGCGGGCGCTAAGACCAGTGACCTCCATAGCGCCGTTGGAGACGATATTTCCTTTGTTTATAGAGACGTCGCGGCTGATGTTGCGCTGGACGCGAAGCTCTGTATGCCCGGTAAGTTTGGGCTTTAATGGGGTGAGTGTATCCTGAAGCATAGGCTTGACCTCCGGAGTTAGTAATTAGTAGTTAGGTATTAGGCGTTAGGAGACGAGAGATACGCGGATAGGAGATAGGCGTTAGGTATTAGGAGTTAGGGGACGAGAGACACGGCGGAATTGCAAGTTGAAAATTAGTCGTGAGTCAACAGTCGTGAGTAGACAGTGGACGAGGGTAACGCCCTGTGGGGACGGAGGATATTTCGGGCGAGCAATGCCCTTTACCCCGTCAAGCATGCTTGACGGGGACCCCACGCCCCTACGAAAACGAGACAGTCAGCAGTTAGTAGTCGGCAGTAGGCAGTGAACGGGAGATGTGCCATACGGGGGACGGATTTACATTACAGAGACGTTAATTATTAAATATTAGTCGCTAATCATTACGCAATCATTATAGCACAAAGTTTCTGATTTGTCAATAGATAAATTGCGTGTAAGCGTAAATAATTTGTGAACAGTGAAAATGGGCGTTTTGCGGCGTTTTCAATGATAAGACGGAGACGTAAGATTGGTGATTGACAAAGCGGATAAGGAGTGTTAAAATTCAAATATCAATTGTTAAGGAGATGCGTACATTGAACCTTAAAGAATTTGCAAAGGAAATACGCGTAACTACGCTGAAACAGCTTGCAGTACCTGGATTCGGACACGTAGGCGGGGCAATGAGTATTGTGGAGACGCTTGCGGTTTTGTTCGGTGAAATTATGAAGCACGACCCGAAAAATCCTGACTGGGAGGAGCGCGATAAGCTGATACTGTCAAAGGGACATGCGGGTCCGGCGTTGTATTCCGCGCTTGCGCTTAGGGGTTACTTCCCTATGGAGATGCTGGACGAGCTTAATAAGTTCGGCGGACGGCTTCCAAGCCATGTAGACCGGACTAAGACGCCGGGCGTTGATATGACGGCGGGGTCGCTTGGACAGGGGCTTAGCGTTGCGTGCGGAGTTGCTATGGGGGACAGGCTTAGCGGGCGCGTCAGCCGTACATACTGTATAGTCGGAGACGGAGAGCTTGACGAGGGTCAAAACTGGGAGGCGATGATGTTCGCCGCGCATTATAAACTGTCGAATCTGACGCTGTTTGTGGACAATAACAAGGTTCAGCTTGACGGATATACGGACGACGTAATGAGGCTTGGGGACATATCCGCCAAGCTCTCGGCGTTCGGGTGGAAGGCGATTACGGTGAACGGGCATGACACGGACGCGATTCGCTCGGCGCTGATTGACGGGGCAGGGGAGCAGCCTAAGGCAATCATACTTGACACGGTAAAGGGCAAAGGCGCGAACTTTGCGGAATCCGCCGTACCGAATAATCACCATATGACATTTACCGCGGAGCAAATTGACGCGGCAATAAAGGAGGCGGTATAATGAAGCTCGAAAAATCACCTGTTTTAATGCGCGACGCGCTGTGCAGCACGCTTGTTGCGGCGGCGGAGAAAGACGGCCGTATAGTTGCGCTTGACGCGGACCTGGTTGGAAGTTCCGGCTTGAAACCGTTTTTTAAGAAATTCCCTGAACGCGCTATCAACTGCGGCATTGCGGAAGCGAATATGATAGGCGTGGCGAGCGGGCTGTCGCTTACCGGAAAAATTCCGTTTGCGCACAGTTTCGGTCCGTTTGCGAGCCGGCGCGTTTGCGACCAGATATTTATCTCCGCCGCTTATGCCAGGCTGAATATACGAGTGATAGGCTCTGACCCCGGGGTTACCGCCGCGTATAACGGCGGAACGCATATGCCGTTTGAGGATATGGGCGTACTGCGCAGTATTCCTAACATTACGCTGATAGAGCCGTCGGATCCGGTTGCGCTTGCGGCGATTACGAAGCAGCTTGCGGGGGATGAGCATTACGGCGTGTATTACATCCGTATGCTGCGCAAGGACGCGATAGCGGTGTACGGCGAGGATGAGCAGTTTGAGATAGGCAAGGCGAAAGTTTTGCGTGAGGGCGGGGATATTGCGATATTTGCCAGCGGCATTATGGTTGCGGAAGCGCTTCAGGCGGCGGAAGAACTTGCCGCGCGAGGGATTCAGGCGACTGTTGTTGATATGTTTACGTGGAAGCCGATTGATACGGAGCTAATCTGTAAGCTTGCGGCTAAAGTTAAGAGATTTGTCGTGGCGGAGAACCATAACGTTTACGGAGGGCTGGGGAGCGCCATCGCGGAGGTTACGGCGGTGAATTGCCCCGTGACGGTAAAGTTTGCGGGTGTTAAGGATAGGTTCGGTCAGGTGGGCAAACAGAATGAGCTTCAGGCAGAGTACGGTCTTACCTGCGCGGAGATAGTGAAAGCGGCTGAAGAGTTATAGGCAAATAGTGAATTTTTACAGGAGGGACATGCCTCTCCTGTTTTTTGTGTTACGGGA
>JAITQY010000186.1 GCA_031288675.1 Oscillospiraceae bacterium
AGCAGTTAGACCACGATCCTTTGATTGCGGTCGGCGATGAAGTGACGATAAGGGTCACTGTAAAAGCCCCTGAAGGCTATAACTTATACAATGTTATACTTCTGTTTGCATGGAAAACGGATCAAATGGAATTGGTTAGTACTTCAAATAAAACGCCGTCCATCTATTCTATTGATGACGTATTTAGTTATGGAGTGCAGCCTGACGGATCAGGTACTGAGGTGGCAAGTACTGAAATAAAACCATCAAATCAGGCGGTTGGACCTATTGCTCAGTTTGACGTCACGTTTGCTGTAAAAACCGAGTTTATACAAAATGGTTTATATTCAGCGGATATATTTGTAGGTCCGGTAGTAAGTGATTTTAACTTAAATATACCAAGTATAGACGTGATGAAAGACATTTTGCCGCAAGTATCCGGAGGAGACAATAGTTCGTGGAAGTTATGCGGTGCGACCAATGCAGATCCCGGACCTTATCCAGGAAGCGCGTCTGCAGGGAAGACTCCTTATGCAGACATTGCGGGTATCAGTCCTACAAGCGGATTGAATATAAACGCAACAGGTATAATCAGCAATGAAATTACTGTTACATACGATCCGGGTGAAGCCGGAGAAAACGCTGAAGATATGCCAAACCCGTTATCAGAAGAAGTGGGTTTTGAAAACTATACCACAGCTTCCGCTCCGGTGTGGACTGATAATAATCCTCAGCTAAAGGTTTTTGACGGTTGGAAACTGACAGACGGTGCAGTAGACGGCGCTGTGACAGGTACTACAGTTTTTGACAGTAATGAACCGCTCAACGATATTCTAACACACAATATCACGCTTACCGCGCAATGGAGAGAATTAGAGTATCCGCTTGATCTCGGCTTACCGGATATAATAGTTATTCATCAAAAACTATTACAGTCAACACATAGCGGAAGTACGATTCCTGAAACGTTTACAGACGGCGTACAAGGATATGCTGCACATAGTAACAATTTTTCATTTACCCCCGTCGGGACAATAGACGGGCAACCCGCGACATTTACATTGGGTGATGTTGATATTATTTGGGAAGACATCGGAGGATTTGAAACCGCCGGCACAGGGATTCAAGATACTTTGACGGTTAACGGTTTTGACATTACCGGCAGTATGTCAGGTATTGCGCGTGTAACTGTGTCGTTAAAAATTAAACCTGCTGTGAGTGCAAGTTTTGTGGTTGTTGTACCCGGCGATATAAACAGAGACGGGGCTATTGACGGCGGTGATTCGACTGCGCTGTCGCTGTATGCTAAGTCACTGGGCGTTAAGAACACGGCCGGGTTTGCACAGCCTATGGACGAATACTCGTTACCGCTTGCAGACGTGAACAGGGACGGGCAAGTGGACGGAGGAGACTCTACAGCGGTTTCATTATATGCAAAATCACTTGGTACAAAAAACACCTCAGGGTGGCAATAAAAAATAGGAGGAAATAATCTTGAAAACATCAAAAAATTAAACGACTGCTGTCGCTTGCATTAGCGGTAGTATCCCTATTGTCTTTTACAACGGCGGCACTGCCAAATGCCGGAGCGGCAACGGGAGACGGCGGAGAGCTAATTGTAGAAGAGGTGTCGAGGTCAGCACAGACGCTTGTAGATGGCGCGACAGTTACAATAAGAATTACGGCTAAAATGCCGGCTGGCTATAGTATATATAGTGTTATACCTGCTATAGCATGGAAAAATACTCAGCTTGAGTTACAGAGTACAAGTAATAAACCCCCATCAATATATTCAATAGATGATGTTGCATCTCAGGGAGTCTGGCCTGTGGGATCACATACTGAGTTGGCAACTACGGAGATTAAGCCGTCAAGTCAGGATGTTGGACCGCAAGCGTCTTTTGAAGTGACATTTAAGGTGTTAAGCGGTTATCAAACGAATGGATATTCAGCTGATATTTATGTGGGACCTATAGTAACGGACTTTGACGCAACGGTAGACGTGATTGATGGCGTTTTGCCGCTAGTGTCCTCAAAAGAGGCTAATAGCTCTTGGAAAATATGCGGTGCGACCAATGCAGATGACGGACCTTATGGAAAGCCTGCTGCCAAAGTTCCTTATGGGGATATTAAAGGAATTAACCCTGAAACCGGACTGGCTAAGATTACTATCAACAACCTTACGATGCGTACGGTAACGTATGCGCCGGGCGCGGCGGGAGCCAACGCGGAGGGGATGCCGAGTCCGCTTTCGGACAGCGTTTCCGATACCGGATATACGCTCGCAAGCGCGCCGACGTGGACGACCGGCAATACTGAAAACAAAACCTTCGCGGGATGGAAGCTGACGTCCGGAACGGTTGACGACTGGACGGACAGTTCCAATAAACAAGCCGGCGCCGTAATCGGCACGATTACAGATAACATTACGCTTGAGGCGCAGTGGGCGGCTCCGGCGACCTGGCAGCTGACGCTGAAAACGGTTCCGGCGCAACGAATGTCACCGGCGCGAGCTTCAGCGGAGTAACATTGCCGGGCAATCAGATAGGCATTTCGACGACGGCTGCATCTGCGGCTATCGGAACGCCTACCGGCGTACCGACGAAGGACGGCGGGACGTTCAGCTTTGCCGGATGGAACACTGATGTAAATGGAACCGGAGACGCTTACGCGGCAACCGGCACAGTACCTGCACAGACGGCGGACACCGACTATAAGCTGTACGCGATTTGGAGCTTTACGCCGGACCCGACATATCACTCCGTGACATATAATAAGAATCTGCCTGCCGGAGTTACTAACGCAGGTGACATAACAGTTCCAGCAGACGTTACGGCTGCGTCGCATGTAATTAAACACGGCGACCCGTATACGTTAAACGTGCCAACCGGAACGCCGCGCAAGGCGGACGGTACGCTTTATGAGTTCGCCGGCTGGGCGGACAGCGCGAACGGAGAGGTTAAATATCCGTCAGACACCTTGATATTGCCAGCGTGACCGCTAACCTGGTACTTTACGCGAAGTGGACGGCAATCGAGCCGTGGGAGCTGTGGTTTACTGATAACCGCCCGATTGGAGTTGCCGGTATTATAACCGTTCCGGCTACGGTGACATACGCGATAGACAGCGGTTCGGAAGAGTTGGGATCACCGGATCCGACGACGCTGAAGGGGAAAGGCTATATTTACACGTTCTTAGGATGGGATGAGGACTCGGAGACAACGAGTTCGCCGACCTACACAGCGACAGATAAAATTAGCGCCCAGAGCAGCGGTGATTCAATCCACCTTTATGCGATTTGGGAAGCGCAAGCTAATCCGAGCTGGGAAGTCCGCTTCGCCACAAGCGTGCCTGCCGGGTCGAGCGTAACGGGAGTAACGGTACCTTATGCGTCGGTGCTTGACGAAGACGAAGCCTCCGCGCCGTTAGCTGCTCCTACAGGCAAGCCGACGCGCAGCGGTTATACGTACACCTTTGATTGCTGGAAAGTCGTTGACGTCATCACGGACGGAATCTATGCCGGCGATATCGCAATCGGGGATGAGTATGAAACCGGCGCTATTATAGCCGCACAGGCTGACGGCGTAACAATTATGCTTGAAGCGCAGTGGACAGAGAAGAAGAACTCCGGCGGTGGCGGCGGCGGAGGAGGCGGTGGCGGCGGAACGCCGAGCCCGTCCCCGAGCCCGAGCGCGACGCCTGATAAGACCGAACACGTGCAGTACGTATCCGGATACCCGGATAACACGGTTCGTCCGCAGGGCAACCTGACCCGTGCCGAAGCTGCAACGGTATTCTACCGTCTGCTTGGCGACGTTAAGCCGGCGCTTTCGGAGAACTACAGCGATGTAGACGCGGACGACTGGTTCTATGAAGCTATTGCGGCGACCAGCGCGCTCGGACTTGTAAACGGCTATCCGGACGGTACGTTCAAGCCGAACGCGACGATTACCCGCGCAGAGCTGTCGAAGCTTCTGAAAACATTCGCGGACTATATGAAGCTGCCGCAGAAAGAACTGCGTACGGCGATTAACCTGAACGATATAGACGGACACTGGGCGAACGAATACATCGTACACGGGGCTAAGGTCGGCTGGATTAACGGCTATGAGGACGAGACGTTCCGCCCGAACGCGGCAATCACGCGAGCGGAGTTTATGGCGCTTGTGAACCGTATGTTAGGGCGTGACCCGAAACTTGAGAGCGATTATCTGCCATCTGTTGTGTATTGGGCAGACAACGCTAACCTGACGCACTTGACGTTCAGGAAGCGTCTAAGACGCACGACCATACCCCGAATAAGTAAGACGCAGATGTTAGATAGATATTTGAGACAGACTCAAGAACTGTGTGCGGTACCGTACTGACTGAGCGGTATCCGCGCGCGGATAGGCTCTTGCGAAGCAAGAGCCTATCCTTTATAAAGGATAAAAAATCAATATTACTCTATAATTATTTAGAATTAAATGACAATTTTAGATAATCAGCACGGTTTAGAAGAAGCCATTGGAGGTTATTATGAAAAATTTGGGTCATCACAGCTTAAAAACAAAGGCGCTGAGCCTTCTTATGGCTGTACTGATGATATTTACGCTTTTGCAGCCGTTTGCGGCAGTTGCCGCTGGCGAAATAGAGGAGCTTCGCGCGGCGGTAGTATTCTCGACGACTGCGCCTAAATCCGGCGCTGAGTTCTTTATGGACATCCGGGTTAACAGCGCAAGTCTCGGCGGAGACGGCAATCTTATCGAAGACCTTTGCGTTGCGTTCGATTTGCCGGCAAATCTCGCTGTTGCCGCAGAACCGGAGCCGTTCGGCAGTGAGTTCACCGTCAGCGTAGTCGGCAGTCACGTTGAAGTCAACTGGAACGATACGGTTCCGGTCGGCGCGCCGAGCCAGCTGAGGTTTATTCTTGCGTGGAACGCGGGCGTTACTGTAGAGGGTGATGACGAATGGGTTGATCCGGAGATTGAAATCACCGCAACTGAATGCGTCGGCGCATATGCCACTGACCAAGACGGTATCAGCGCTGTGCAGAGCGTATATCCGAAGAATAATAACGCACCTGAACACATGACAACAGAGTATCAGAACGTTTACGCCGCGCTTCTGCATATTGCGACCGTTAAGATAAAGAGTGAGAATTCGTCCGGCGGCTTGAACATGTACGGCGGTACGGTAACTATTGAGATTGATTCTGCGGCGTATATTGCCGGTATCAAGCACAATAACGCATCTATACCGTTCGCGGAGATTGATGATACGCCGTCAGCAGGTCGTAAGACCATAGTCATTGAACTTTCGGACAGCAGTTTAGAGGTCAACGGCGGCTGAAACGCTGAAAATACCATACAGATTATCTACAACTATCCGCCGGATACAACTGACGACAGCGTTCCGGAAGAGTATGATATGTATATAACGTTCGAGGCGGCGCGTGAAAACGGCGAGCATATCCTTGAGACGGAGAATATTCACGAAGAGATAAATTACCGCGTAGGCGACGGTCCGGGACGCGATTTGTTCTCAAAGGTCGCGCCGGCGGAATTTGTCCGCGCGAACGCGAACCCGCTTAGCTGGATTATCGGCTTTGATCCGTTTGCGGATGTTCACGATGTAGAAGCTATTGACGACCCGCTGCTTAATGAGCCTGATTTCTTCGACGGCTTTAGGTTCAGCCGCGTGGAGGTAACCGCTTACGACCCGGTTGTGGATACTTCTGTGCCGCTGTGGGAAAACGTCGGACGCACACGCGTCAAACTATATTATCAGCATACGGGCGATCCCGGCGTTTGGTATGCGGTACCCAGCTCGGAAGTCACAGCGCCCGGGGCTAACCAGTACTCCTGGAGCGGCACGAGCCTGACCAGCGCGTCGTTAGGTCTTGGCGCTGATTATGTCACGAAAGTTAAAATCGAATACTATGACACGGACGGTGTTTCTCGCGATATTCCGGGTCAGTCCGGAGACGTGCAGGTACGGCTGTTCGCGACGGCGACTGCGGATATTACAGATAATACTTCCAATAGTTACAATGACGATGATGAAGTTACGAATACGCTTACTGCGGTCGGTACACTCATAAATACTCCGTTTGACCTTACCGGCGCGGAAGCTATCACGGCGGATACAGGGCTTACCTCTAATCTGCCTACGCTTACCTACGCATATCATGGGGATGATTGGTACTATGCCGACGGCGGTACAAATCCGGGTGTGAAAGATGATAATTGTTGGGGTCCCAGCGCAAGCGGCAGTTGGAATATTGAGAATAATCAAGGGGAATGGAGCGCCGATAATTCCGCGGGCGGCGGAACCGGATTTGTCAGAATCGGTGACGAGGCATGGATTGTTGAAAAATGGATGATAACCGGAGGATATTTTAACGACCCTATTGTGTATTTTTATGTGCCTGATCCAAATATTGAGATTGTGGGCGTGGAAACCGGAAGAGTTATAAGTTACAGTGACGTTGAATACTTTGATACGATAGACGGCGGACATATAGTTAAGTTTAGAATTAAAAACGAAGCTGCCAGACCGGGCTGAGTACCGGGCAATCCTGCGGAGCCAAATGATAAGTCGGTTCTCCCGGCATTTGGGGTCGGCGACCCGGGCGGTCATGGATATGAGTGGGGACACTGGTGGG
>JAITQY010000001.1 GCA_031288675.1 Oscillospiraceae bacterium
GAACGCAGGATTAACCAGCGCCGATATAATCAACATCGGAAGCATATAAACGAAGCTGAATTTAAGCGTCTTTCTCCCCTTCAGATAAATCAAGTAGAGGAACGCGCTTACAGCCGATATAACCTGGCATACCGGTTGAATAAGCAGCATCGCAAACAAAAGTACCGCCGCAAAATACAGCATATTTACGGCGGGATGATAGCTTGAAAAAGTATCGCGGTTAATCATTCCGTTTCATCCTCATAACCTATTTCTTTAAGCCAGTCTGCGCCTGTAACATAACCGTTGATTGAACCCCAGCCGCCTACGTCACGACCGATATCGCAAGTGTACACCCATTCCACAACGTCGCCGGGCTGAAGCCTGTATCGCGACGCTCCGTAGTTCGGGAACCACTCGTTTACCTTATACATCCAGCCGGAAAGCTCCCCGACGTCAAACTCATAAAGATTGTTCATTCCCTCAATATAAACGGAGTTGTAGATAGGTACGTTGACAAACTCCAAGTGTATACGGTTAGCTTTCATTTCGCGCTGAAGCACATTGAAAACGCTTTCTTCTTCGTAGAACGTGACCTCTGTGAGAGGGAATATTACTCCGTCAGCCGGAACAAGCTCGTGCTTTTCCTTGTCCAGCAAGTTCATATTGTCCAAAATAGTCGCGCAGCTTACAGAGAGGAAACAGGTATAGGCGTTATCGCCGATAATAGCGTCCTGCGGCTCTGCCGGCAAGGGTTTGCCTTCCGGAACAGGATCGGTGAGGTAGCGGTCTTTGCCGGTCTCCGGGTCGATTACCATTGCCGTTGAGCTGTCCGGATTAGTACCGTCAGGAACAGTCGTTGAAACGGGGTTAACCGGCGGCGTTCCGCGACGGCTGTTAACGGAGTAACGTCCGCCTAACGCAAACGCGGCGGCGAGAACTGCTATTATAACGACGGCTGTGATGATTATATTCTTATACTTACGCATAGAAGAAAGCTTCCTTTCCGGTTACAGCAATTCCGCTTCGGACAGCATAACATAGAGCATATTTGCGACTTCGGCGCGTGTGACCTCTTCGGTCGGTTCTATATTAAGCTCGCTCTCGTCAAGGATTCCGGTTTTATAGCAGAATGCAAGCGGCTCACGCGACCAGTCGGACGTACTGGTGTAATCGCCGAATTGCGCAAGTATGTCGCGTATTTCAAACGAGCTAAGCATTGTTTCTATGCCGCAAATCTTTGAGGCTCTTGCGGTCATAGCGGCGGCTTCCTGCCGCGTAATAGTGCCGTCCGGAGTGAACTTATCCGCGGAGGTCCCGTTAACAATTCCGTATTTGTTCGCCGTACAGACATAACCCGCATACCACGCGTCCGCGGCAATGTCGCTGAAAATCTTATCGGTTTTCGGCGTTAACCCCAATCCGCGAGTAACGATTGCGGTAAATTGAGCGCGTGTCATTGTCGCGTCCGGAGCGAACTCCGTATCGCTCATTCCAGCAATAATTCCGCGCGAACTAAGAGTCTCTATCGCGGTTTGGTACGGGCGTCCTTTGACGTCGGTAAATGTTTTGCCCGGACTTGAAACTTTAACCTGTTTAACGTCAGCATTTTTCCCCGGAAGTCCTGCCGTTTTAACAGTGGTCTTAGGAGACGCGCGCTTTACGGCGTCCCCCATACGGTACAGGCTGTTATCGCCGTCAATAGAACGTTTAGCGGCTATCAATCCGTAGAAACACTGTTCTGAAGACATCTGATTTTCACCGCTGCCGTCGGAAGTGTGTATGAAACTTCCGTCCTGCTGTGAAAAAGACAGGATGTTGTCAACTAACGATTTGCCGTTCTTCACAAAGCGCGGATCGTCGTAATCAAGTCCGAGTTCTGTAACGGCAACTAACACCTGCACGACGCTTTCGGAGTTAGAACTTCCCCAGCTGTAGTAACCGCCGTCATTGTCCTGCATGTCCGACAGACAGCTTAAAGCCTTATTGACCGCTTCTTTCACGTCTTTTCTTTCCTGATATTTTGCTAATGCCTGCAGCGCCATACCTGTAATATCCGGGTCGGCTTTTTCTTTGGAACTTACTTCCCTGCCGTTGCTTCCGGCGTTAAGGTTCCAGCCGCCGTCATTAAGCTGACGGCGCAGTATTTCCGCAATATATTTATCCCGTGTCGCCTGAGTTTTCGCTTTAGGGTTATCGGGGACGTCATAACCGCCGCTGTCAAGCGCGATAAGCGCCCAAATAGGACCGTTCAGCCCCTGCCAGATAGTTTTGTCAAAGTCGCCGAGCGGAACGGTAAGGTCATAACCCGCAACGCTTCGCGGATCATAACCCGCCGCTGTCAAGGCAATGATAATCCGGCTGTACTCCGTATATTTCTTTTCGTGCAGAACGCCTTTTTTGTTCTTTACGTATTGTTCTACGCGAAGGTAATACTCGTCGTAATAGCTTTGCGGAACATCTGCCCCGCTCCGCGCCAACCCGATTACAGCCCACTCTCCGCCAACGCTGCCGACCTCTGGCTTGGGAACCGCTTTAAGCATATAGTCCGCCGAATGAGCGGTTGCGGCGTCAACTGACTTTTTATCCGCCGCTGAAACCGGAGTATACACAGACAACGCCAACGCTAAGCTCAACAACAATGCGAAAACTCTTTTCATCAGAAACTCCTTATATATCCTATTACTGACCCTTAACGCAGCCCTCTATAAAGCGGCGTAACAGAGTCGCCGCCTCTGCGCGGGTTGCGTTGCCCTTAGGCGCGAGAGTATCCGCGGTGCGTCCGAGTATCAGCCCCTCCGCAGCCGCCCAGCTCATTGCGTCCCTCGCATAAGAGGACGCGCTGCTCCAGTCCGTATAGGCTGAAAGATCAGTTGTTTTGCTTGTATTGATACCTTTCTGCTTGGCAAAGTTATACAGGATGACGGCAATCTGCTCACGGGTAATATCGTCGTTCGTACCGAAATTTCCGTTAGCGTAACCGTTTACTATACCGTTGGAGCTTGCCCAATTAACGGCGTCGCTGTACCATTTGCCGGCAGGTACATCAGAAAATTCTTTGCCGCCGGATACGTTAGGCGAGTCTGAATAACGGTAGAGGATAGTCACAAGCATTGCCCGGGTAATATTATTTTTCGGCGCAAACTCGCTGTCAGAGATTCCGTTCATAAGATTATTTTCAACGGCATAAATAACGTCTTCGGAGAACCAGTCTGAAGCGGTTACGTCGTTAAAAGCTGTTGCGGTTCCGCCTGTTTGCTGTTGTGAGCCGGTTGAATCGCTTGCCGGGTTCTGTGCCGTTCCACCGCCGCCACCGCCACCGCCGGAAGAACCGGAGCTGCCTGTCTCCTCCAATTTATCCATCGCGTCCTCAAGCTGAAGAAGCGCAACATCGACCTGATATTGTTTAGAGCTGCTGTTATCCGCAATTTTCTTTGCCGCGTCAAGTTTTTTAATAAACTGACTCCAACTGGCGTCAGTGTAATACCGCTCCTTTAACGCTTCCGCTCTTGCGATAGCTCTGTTTAATTCACGGAAATCGGCAGGATCGGAATCATTATTTTCGTTAATATCAGTTTCATCGGTGCTTCCGTCAAATTCTTCATCGCCGTTGAGAATAGCGACGGTCATATCATCAACGCTTGACTGCGCGGCAAGGGGGTTTATAAGCACGTTAAGCCCCTTCTGATAAAGCGGACTGTCAGGATTATCCGCTATAGCGCGTACAAGCGCATCTTTATCCGCGTGATTGTAATAAGGATCTTCGCTCCAGCGGCGCCCGCTTGCGTCTACCGGGTCGCGTCCGAGGTCAGCGCCGTATCCCCACAGAGTAAACTGCCAGCGTATAACAGAACCATCGCGCAAAGTTTCGGCTCCGGCGCCTCGATTGATACGGTCTTGGTCAACAGTAAGGCACCAACCGGACATAAAACTATAGTCAAACTCACCGAGGTAATTGTCGTCGTTGCCCTCTGCGCGCGCTTCAGCTGTCGTAGGACCTTTGTGGTACGTAATGTACTCCGGAACATTTATGCGCCCAGTATCAAAATCCGCTACCGCAGAAAGATAGAAGCCGTCGCCCTTTCCGGTAGCTTGTTCGCGCGTAGAACCCGATGCCTCGTAATCATAGCCAAGATCATTTAAAATCTTTACGGTTACTTCGCCTGCCGTTGTGCCTCTCGGAACAGTCATTTTAGCCGGCTCTATATAAAACCCCTGTCCAAGATTGTAACCCTCAAAATCAATATAAACCGTAATGTCTCCGGTCGCCGCGAAGCTTGCGGCAGGAAATATTGCGATAACCAAACATAATGCTATAAGTGAGCTTATTAATCTTTTCATTTTATTCCATCCTTTGTACATAGGTGTAGTTAGTGAGTGTAGGTTTCTTTACTCGTTGTCAATCGCGAAGTGGATAAGAGCGAGGATTTTAGCGGCTTGAGCGCAGGAGGCAGGGGAGTTGGGGGAGAAGGAGGAATCGGAGAAGCCGGAGATGAGGTTAGCCTTTTGGAGTGTTAGGACGCTTGGCTTAGCCGGAACCGTCATTTTTTGTCGGTGCAATGTATAAGCCTTGCCCGAGATTATAGCCCTCAAAGTCTATATAGACAGTAATGTCGCCTGGCGTTGACGCCGCCGCCATAGACGGCAGCAGAGAGAAGCACAGTATAACGGCCATTATCAGAGCCAATAGCCTTGTAGATTTGCGTGTTTTCATAAATAGCCTCCTTGGTAAATGATTAATAAGTTTTGAAGTGCAATGATTATACCTCGCGGTTATTTGGCGCCGCGCGCACCTGCGCTTTGACCTCCTTCCGGAAAAGAGTTGCCCAGAGTGTTGCCGCGGCAATAAAAAACCGCAGGCACAATTCCTGAACCGCACGGAAGTTATCCGCACGGTTTTCAGGTAAAAGCCTTCAGTTATTGATCGGCTAATATTTACTTTTAGAGACGGATTTGCTTACAGTTTAATTGAGTGCCTTATCTCCTCCACACGGAACGGTATTCCGTCCTGTATGACTATCCTGATTTCGCCGAACTTGATTTTCCGCATCAGCGAAATCACTTTTTGTTCCTTATCCGTAAGCTGTTCTTTAAGAGTAGATTCTTTTAATTCTTCGCGGTTATTTTGCTGTTCCAAGAGAAAACGCCTCCCTTTGCTGTGCCGGTTCCGGCTTTGATACGCGTTCCCCGTGGAAGCTTAAGCACCGCGTCTGAGTGCGATGCCTAAGCCTCAGGAGGACTTTGGAGAATACATATAAACGAAAACGCGGCAACGCTGCCTTTAAGCGTTACCGCGACCGTTTTTCCGCAATTATTCTGCCGCTGCCTGTACACGCAGGCTTGGCGTTCATTCAAGGCCGGTCTCCTGACTCTCGTGCTTGTGAGTTTCCTCACCGTCATTGCTTCAAGCCTTCCAACGGTTTCCCGTCGTGACCGGCTTACGCCGTTAAGCTTTGACACACGCATACAGTGGCGGTACCGTTCGGTTTCATTTTCACCCCGACCGCTTGCCGGAGCTTCCAATACACTAACCGATTCCCTGTTAACCGTAGCGGCACATAATACTATACCGCCCGGACACCCTGAACTTTTTAGTTGTACGCTCAGTATAACTTATACCTCTGCGATTGTCAAGAGCTTTTTTCAAAAAAATTCCGGATATAAGGGGCATTCTGCGGTATGTGCCGCGTAGTAATACCGGCGCGTCCGGCTAAAAAATATTATGTACAGTGGTTAGCAATACATAAATAATCTTTATGTATCAACTATGGATAATATTAGCCGATTTATCGAGCTTGTCATAGCGGTTTCTTAATTCATTAGTCATGTGTTCAAAATCAATATAAAGATGAGATTTGTTATCTTTTCGCTTGTCTTTAATGATTTGAACTAACCGGTCATACCAATGTATTGTCGAGCGTCCTGCGCAGCGCATATAAATGTCCAAATCATAAACGCCTGTGTTAATGCCCACCGCAAAACGCTCCATAACCGTTAAATACTGAGATATTTTTAATTTTAACTCTTCATTATTAGCATAGTCGGGATCAGTAGGGTTTATAGCTTTGTCGGCAAAAAGCTTGTCGATAGCCTCTTTCAGCTTTGCGGTAATGTTTGAAATCTCCTGATAAAATTCAATCGTGGATTGTTTCTTGCGGCGTTCGTGGTCTGCCTTTAGCGTTTTTATTCCCACGCGCAAAGTAAGTACGGCGGCGGCAAGCGTAAACGCGCTTATTACTAACTCTATTAAAGTCAGAATGGAATCTATATGCATAGTTATCGTCTCCCTTTATGACGCCGCACTTTTATTAAGAAGTGCTTATATTGTAAATTAACGCTATTATATTACAATATTCGCGAAATGTCAATGCTGATTTTGAAAAAATTTCTCTAACCAACGCGCTACACCGTCGGAGGTGTTAGCGTCTATCACGTAGTCGGCGGCGGCGCGGACGGCCTCCTGCGCGTTCGCTACGGCAAGGCATTCATCTGCTGCGCCGAACAGCGGCAAGTCATTAAGGTTATCGCCGAACGCGGTAATGCGGTCAAAGCCGCCGAGTTTTTTCAGCTCTAACGCGGCGTTAGCTTTGGACGCTTCCGCACTGAAAATCTCCAACAACCAGGAGTTTTCCGTGTAGGTGTTGCGGTAAAACGCGGATGAGAGCGTTCCGGGGTGCCGTATCTCCTCATACAACGGAGCAAGACGGGGGTAGGCGTCAAGCAGTGAGAGATAGAAAACGCGGTCAGAGGAAAGCGTCTCTAAGCGGTCAACCGGCGTGAACTTCTTACCGTAACGCGTGAACCTGACTTCGCGGAACTCTTTCATAGCGGCGTTTTCAAGAGCCGGTTCGTAGTATACGGCTTGTTCTGCTCCGTCTGCGGAATACAGCAGTGCGGTCAGATTATACCGCCGAATAGCGGAAAGCGCCGCGTTAACGGCGGTCGGATGAATGTACTTCACATTGCTGAACGTCCGCGCTGCAAGGTCGAAAAGCATTACTCCGTTATTTAGTATAGCCGGCAGCCGGAGGTCAAGACCCTCAAGAACTGTAGGCACTGTGTACGCGGTACGGGCTGTGGCGATAGTGAAATTGAGCCCTGAGGCGGTCAGGCGGTTAAGCGTTTTGCGGGTGTATTCGGACAACTCCGCACTGTCGTTCAGGAGAGTGCCGTCAAGGTCAGATACGTAAAGGGTTTTCATTAAAGGCGTTCCTTTCGCGGTGAATTGTTTGCCGGTTTTCCGGGCTTATCGTCGTTATAGAACGGCGGGTTCGGTAAATTCTCCTGAAACCATACCTTGTCTAAGCAGTGATAGGCCGATAGTTATTCTTCCGTTAATCTGCCGTTGCGCTCCGGCGGACTTGCAAGCCGATTTTGCTCATTGCGGATTTACCGTTGGCGTAGCAGTTTTGAGCTTCCGCGAGTATTGCGCTGTAAACCGCAGCGGCGTTCTGCCGGCGCGCGGCGGCGAGTTCCGTGCCGCGCCGGGTGAAAAACTTACCGTACAAATTCTCAAGTTTGAATTTATACTCCTGCATCATTGACGGCGCGCCGTCGTTAGTTCCGTCTAAAACCATACCGTCCGGAGACAGCGTGTAAACAGGGCGGGAAACGGTATCGCAGTACTGTATCGTCCGTACTATGCCCATAGCTCCGCAGACGTCAACTTTGTCCGCGTCGAACAGGATTTTCGCTTCAAGGCTTTGCGGCGGAGCGTCCGAGCGGAAGCGGTGAGTACGTATACAATCGCGGACACTTTCGGCGAATTTCGGCGCGTAACCGTTGGTAATCAGCCAGTTTTCCGCCGTTTTCGCGCCTGCCTGCGCGTGGTCAATAGCGGGGTTTGTGAATTGCTCCGCCCGTCCGACGTCGTGCAGTAAACACGCGGTAATTAATAAGCCGTAGTCAACGCCGCGCTCGTACTCCGCAATGTCAAGCGCGTAGTTCAGCACGCGGTAGACGTGTTCACAATCGTGGGCGCTGTCGCTCATCTTTTCGAGCATAAAGTTTTCGGCGGCAGTAAAATTAATCATTTGTCCTCCTGAGTTTTTTCAAACCGCATAGAGACGCTGCTGTCGCGAAAGCCGAGACTATGCCAGAACGCTACTCCGGCTTGATTGCCAAGCAATACGTCGATATCGAAAGTATCAATAGACAAATGCGTGATAAGTACGTTAAACGCAGCTCTGCCGTAACCTTTGCGCCGATACTCGCGGCAAATAAAAAACTGTCTGAGATACATAGGGCTGAGCGAAATTTGCACAAGCGCATAGCCGAGAACCTTGCTGGAGCTTTTGAAGAAAAAGGCGTGATAATCTTCATTAAGCCAGGAGCGCATTCGCGTTTCAAGTTCGGCAAGGTTCATCGTGTTGTCCGAACCCTCGTCTTCTATCAGCTGCTTGTTCAGAGCCGCCAGCATCGGTATGTCGGCATAGAAGCACCGTTTTATTTGCATAGCATGTGTTTTCATAATAGTTCTCCGTTAGTTCAATATAGGAGGTAGTCGGTAGTCAAGAGTCGTGAGTAGGCAGGGGACGGGGGAATTGCAAGTTGCAAATGGCAAATTGGAAATTAGGACGAGGATGCGCCCTGCGGGGAACGAAAGGGATTTCGGGCGAGCAATGCTCGCCCCTACGGGGGCGGGGGATAGTCGGGAGTGGACAGTCGTCAGGGGACGGGGGAAACGCATAGTAATGGCAAATGGCAAATTAGGACGGGGGAAACGAGGGACTAATCATTACGCAAGTATTATAGCACAAAGTTTCTGATTTGTCAAGACTTTATTTGCGTGTAATAGTAAATAATTTGTGAACAGATACTAAAAATATGTGTTCGGCTTTGCGGCCGACGGTTTCGGTAATGGTGGAAGTGAGATTGAAAATTGTCCTGCGGCAAACTTTTTCACAGGATGTTCTCCAAAACCTCAAATTCACGGAAAACCTTGCGCCCGATGAACTCCCCGCGCTCCATCATCGCGGCGATTTCACCGGAGGTTGCCGCTTGTGAGCCGATAGTTTCCCCGTCTTGGAGTACTATGTCGGAAAGATTGAATTCCTGTCTGAACAGCCAGTTATCGTAGAATGAGTTTCCGCGTT
>JAITQY010000008.1 GCA_031288675.1 Oscillospiraceae bacterium
CCCACCCGTTCCCTTCCCGAACACGGCAGTTAAGCTCATCCGTGCCTACGATACTTGAGGGTCCACCTCCGGAAAAATAGGTCGTTGCCGACACAATTACTCAATTCCTCACCGGAGCATAGCTCCGATGAGGAATTATGAGCACCTTTAGCTCAGTTGGTAGAGCACCTGACTCTTAATCAGGGTGTCCAGGGTTCGAGTCCCTGAAGGTGTACCACATCGGCGTATCGCCGCAAATATGAATCAAGACACGGCCCGTTGGTCAAGCGGCTAAGACGGCGGCCTCTCACGCCGCAAACAGGAGTTCGATTCTCCTACGGGTCACCAAGATTTATTTCCGCAGCAACAAACAAACCGCTTTTAAGCGGTTTGTTTTATGTTTATCTTATATCCCTTAAATGCTCACATAGCGCCTCTGCGGCTTGATCGTGGTTGAGCGCGCCGGGATGTCCGCGCGCGCCGATTGTCTCCGGAGTAACCTCCGGCAAGTCAAGTACAGAACAGTTCTTGTCGCCGAATGCTGTAACCGCCGCAGCGATTTCGTCAACGAAAGGTTTGCCGAGCATTCCTGTAGCCCACACTATATGCGCGGATGGATTACATCTGCGTACAAGACGCAGAAAATCTAACACCGCCGCTTGGAACTTATCCGGTGCGGCGTTGCCGCTTACGTCATTGGTGCCGAGATTTATTACAACCGCATCCGGTTGCCATTCACTGAAATCATTTTTATCGCGCATAAAAATACGCTCATTTTCATAAAATGCAGGCAGCGCGCCAAAATCATTACCGTCCCAAGTGCACGTTACGCCGAAGCCGCTTTGAGAGAAAACCCTTAGTTCAGCGTCTAACTTCTCTGCAAGCTTCCACGTATAGGGGTTCAAGGTGCTGAAAAATGCCCCCGCCCAGTCCTGCTCCGCCGCCGAGCCTATCGCGCCCTCTCCGCTTGTAATGCTGTCACCGATGAACTCTATTTTTAGCTTGCGTTCACGTACAGGCAAAAGTTCACCGTCAAGTTCCAAGCCGTGCAGAGTTAAAGTTTCGCCGATCATTAATTGAGTATCGCGTATTATAGTAACCTCTTTTGCGGTTGCCGGATCAAGCCCTCGCAGAAGACACAATTTACTGTTTCCTGGCTGTACCATAAAACGGCTGATAAAAGTTCCGTTCAGTAACACGGCTACCCATTGCTCGTGCGCGGTATAGTGGGAGGTCAGATTCACCCAAAGCTCGCTGAATTTGGCGTTGAACAGCACTCCGCTGGCATTATAAATCAGTTCGCCGTTATGATTTCCGCGCCCGAGTTTTTTGATAAGCGGATTTGAAGAAGGGAACTGCAAGCGAATATTTTCCTGTGTATAAGTATTTGCCGTTCCGGTTTTTATCATCCAGTCTGTGAGTTGTTTTACTTTGCGCTTATAGTCGGAATTATTTGCGAACGAAGTTTTCTCAATGTCCATTCCGCACAGCACGGAGCGGTGATTTCCGAACCCGAGATCTTTGAAAGCGTATGCCGCGACGTCAACGGCTTTCTCCGCGACCTCGTCAGGCGTTCCTCCATAAGTGAATACTACCCCGAATTTCCGGTCTTTTGGGGCTTGCGCTATACCTTGCCACGGATTATAGTTAACGTAAAAACGGTCTGTAAGTACCTTAACGGTACCGGGCAGGCTTGTATAATACACCGGTGCGGCAAGAATAACGCCGTCAGCCGTTTTCAGTTTTTCAATCAATACTGATGCGTCGTCACGGAATATACACGTTCCGGTCTGCTTACATCTGTCACAGCCGATGCACGGTGACACATCTAAATCACGTACACGGAATACCTCTGTTTCCGCGCCTGATTCATTTAGTTCACGGACTGCAAACTCCGCGATAGCGTCGCTGTTTCCGCCTGCTCTTGGGCTTCCGCTAATGATTATGTACTTAGCCATATAATGTGCTTCCTTTCAAACGTTGTTCTATATATTTGGCTTCTCCGGATTTTGAGTATAGAATTAAAAAATAATAATTATTACTATTGATTTTCTTTTTACTGTGTGTTATAATACTTACAATCACTAAATAATTATGCGGAGGTACTTTCTTATGAGCAAAATTCTACTTATCGGAGCGAACCACGCGGGGACTGCGGCGGCTAACACTATTTTAGACAATTACCCCGGTAATAAACTGACTGTAGTTGACCGCAATGACAATATCAGCTATCTTGGCTGCGGAACAGCTCTATGGGTCGGACGGCAGATTCCTGACTCAAGCGGTCTGTTCTATTCATCCGCGGATGTCCTGCGCGCAAAAGGCGCGACCGTACATATGGAAACGGAAGTAAAATCCATCGACTTTGAGGGCAAGAACGCGGTTGTCTGTGGCAAGGACGGAAAAGACTTCTCCATTGCTTATGATAAATTAATTCTCGCGACTGGTTCCCTGCCTATTATGCCGGAACTGCCCGGCAGTAATTTAGGCAACATTCAGTCTGTCAAGCTGTTTCAGGACGGACAACGCGCGAACGAATTGCTGGATGATCCGGCTATAAAGACGGTTGCTATCGTGGGCGCGGGCTACATAGGCGTAGAGCTTGCTGAGGCGGTTCAGCGGCGCGGACGAAAGGCGCTCCTGTTTGAAGCGGAGAACACAAGTCTCGCATCATACTATGATCCGTGGCTGACTGAGGATATGGATAAAATTCTGGCTGATAACGGAATAGAACTGCATTTTAACGAGCGCGTGCAGGAGTTCAGAGACGGTAACGGAACCGGTAAAGTATCTGCTATACGCACGGATAAAGGCGAATATGAAGTCGATATGGTAGTTATGGCAATCGGGTTCAAGCCGAACTCGTCTATTGCGGCGGATAAACTCACCACGCTTAAAAACGGCGCGATAGCTGTAGATCTTAAGCAGCGTACAAACCGTGAAGACGTATTTGCGATTGGAGACTGTGCTGCTGTATTTTCCAACGCGACCCGTGACTGGGCATATATTGCTCTCGCGACAAATGCCGTTCGCTCAGGTATTGTGGCGGCTCACAACGCTTGCGGTACCGCGATAGAGTCTCTCGGAGTACAGGGTTCAAACGGTATAAGTATTTACGGATACAATATGGTATCGACGGGCTTGTCCGAAAAAATGGCAAAGAAAGCGGGATTTGCTCCTCTTGTTACCGAATTTGCCGCGCTTCAAAAACCGGCGTTTATGTCCAATAATCACGAGGTCAAACTTCGTATCGTATACGATGCGGAAACGAGGCGCGTTTTAGGCGCGCAGATGGCTTCATACGAGAATATTTCTATGGGCATCCATATGTTCTCGCTTGCGATTGAGGAGGGCGTAACGATCGACAAGCTGAAACTGTTGGACATCTTCTTCCTGCCGCACTTCAATCAGCCGTATAACTACATAACTATGGCGGCTTTGAGCGCAAAATAACCCATACCTCGTTTAATACCGCGTCCGCTGAATTTATTCGGCGGACGCGTTCCGCTTAATGCTCTGTAGCTTCGCTTTGTAGCATAACTATTGCGTGCTCTATTGCCGGAAGAATAAAGCCAAGGCACTCCGAAGCCGCTTTGACGCTGCCGGGAACGTTAACTATTAGACTGTCGCCGCGCAAACCGCTTACTCCGCGTGAGAGAATGCCGCTCGGTGTGACCTTTGCGCTCTCCGCGCGCATATGTTCCGCAATACCGGGTGCAGCGCGCTCAATGATCTCCATCGTTGCTTCCGGGGTAGTGTCGCGCTTTGTAAATCCCGTTCCGCCGGTAGTAACGATAAAGTCGATTTTCAGCTCGTCAGAACACTTTATTAGTTCTGCCTTTATATCCTCGCGCTCATCCGGAACTATCGCTGTATATGCTATTACCCAACCGTTGCCCGTTAGCATTTCCGCAAGTTTAGGACCGCTTGTATCTGCCCTCTCTCCGCGCGAACCCTTATCGCTTACCGTAATGATTGCCGCTGTCATATGTGTTTCCTCCAATCTAACTTTCGTAACGCTTGCCAAAATCAACTCCAATAAAGATGTTCACAAATTATTTACGATTACACACCAATATTTTATTGACAAACCAGAAACCTTGTGCTATAATACTTGCGTAATGATTAGTGACTAATATTTAATGATTAACATTTCTCGTTTCCTCCGTCCACTCACAACTGCCGACTATTGACTAATGACTATCTAACGCCTATCTCCTGCCTTGCCTGCAACCATTGCCGCCGTTATATCAAATACGCGTCAACCTCTGTGCCGGCGTCTAACTCCGGAGAGCCTTTCGGAACAATTGCAAGAGCGTTAGCTCCGTCAAAGCTGCTTACAGAGCCTTTGCCCCTCTCCGAACACTGGAACATTACTTTGCCGCTTGAGATATTGATTGCGCCGACAATCAGCCGCGCCGCCGGACTTGACTTGCCGTAACCTTCGGTGAGAGCCGCCTTAACGCGTTCGTTCCGCCAGTCAGCCGACCCGCACAGTTTGCGTATACAAGGCTGAGCCATAGCGAAGAATGTCACCATTGCCGCCGCGGGATTACCCGCAAGGCAAACGCAAGGAATCGCCGTACCGTGACGTTCTAACTCTAAATACGCAAACGCTCCGCCCGGACGGAAGTCAAGATTGCGGATTTTTAATCTCGCGCCGCAGTTTTCAAATGCTGAGAGCGTAAAATCGTGGTCGCTTTTACCCATTCCGCCTGTACTGATGATCATATCTGTGCGCTTGAAATCTATCAGCCGTTCTATCTCGCTGTATTTATCTCCGGCGGTACCTAAAAATACCGGATTCGCGCCGATTCGTTTGATTGCCGCTTCTAATGTCACGCGGTTTGTATCGTGTATTGCGCCTTTTCCGGAGTTTATCAGCTCGTTGCCGGTAGATATTATGCCGATTCGCGGACGTTTGTACACCGATAATCTCTCAATTCCCTGAGCCGCCATATTTCCCGCGACAGAAGGAGTTATTTCGTCTCCGCGCCTCGCGATTACTGTACCTGCGCGAACGTCCTCGCCCTTTGGTACGATGTCGCCTGGCAAAACGGCTTTAAGCATAGTTACGCTTTCAGCTGTAAAATCCGTATCCTCGTATTTGACCACTGCGTCCGCGCCCTCCGGAACAGGCGCTCCGGTAAGTATCTTCACAGCCGTACCGCTTATGACCGTTACGCTCGGCACATTGCCGGCAGATACTTCTTCTAATACTTTAAGCGTCACAGGAGCATTTGCGGTATCGGCGGAAATCAGTGCATATCCGTCATAAGGTGAACGGTCGAACGGCGGAATATCACTCGCCGCCGTAATATCCTCCGCTAACACACGCCCGTAAGCGTCGTAAAGAGATAATATCTCCGTTTCCGGACTGTTACAGGCAGAGGAGATTACGTCTATCGCGCGCTCTGCGCTGATGCCAGTCAGCGGAAAAATTTCGTTTGTTAAACTCATTGTATGCTTTGATTCTCCTAACTTCACACGAGTATTGTAACAAAATAACTCGCGCTTGTCAATAGCTAAATAGGCAGAATTTCGGTACACCGAAACTCTGCCATTGTAACTAATAGTATTAACGCAATCAGCCCGCAATTATCTTCCTTGAGGTTTCATACATCGCTTCCTGGAATGCCGGTGTTACCATTTCAGCGCCGTAATAGCTTATCGTCGCAAGCTTGCCGGGCTGAGTATAATGCTTTGCGAACGCCGTCCCGTATTCTCTCTGCTTTTCTTCGGAAGTTGACGCTGGGTCATATTTCTCCGGAATCACCGCGATTGCGATTTTGTCGCCGACCTCGTCAAACAGCCGCTTGGTGTCGTTCATCGCCTGCGGAACCCATCCGTCAAAACCTCCGTCGATAAAGCACTTTACGCGTTCCTCAACGTGACCGCAGCTGTGAAGCGTCGCTATCTTGCCTTTGCTGTGGATATGGTCGGTTAGCAGCCGCATATTAGGAACAAAGAAGTCATACGCGATTTGCTCAGAGAAGAACGGCGCTCTCTGCGCGCCCCAGTCGTCGTGAATGTCAAAACCGTCAAGACTGGGGAAATACTCGCAGTACTTGTCCACTACCTTGCACGCAAACTCCGCGATCTCTTGCAAGAATTTCTTCACAGCGTCCTCTTGATCCTCGTCCAATAATGCCATAGCCGCCGGTGCAAAGTCCATAAAACTAATCAAACGCTCAAACCCGAATCCATTAACAAGCGTAAATACAGTAAATATACGCGGATCAATCTTTGCTTTCGCGGCGTTGCCCTCCCAGTCCCATTTGTCAAGGTCGGGAAACTTGATTTTATCCGCGATTTCGTTCGCGTCGGAGATAAAAGGTTCGCCGGGTCGGACTATCGAACCGCCTGCAGACGCTATGTACTCCCATTCGATACCGAACTCGTCAGTCGTACCGTTTGGTCCCCCGCGTCCGAGCTTATCATCGTACATCGAATCAATAAGCATTGAACCCTCCGACGGCGAAGGCAACCACCAAGGCTTCTTCTCCCAATAGAACGCGTTAAAATTCTCTCTCGGCGTCAGCGGAGTATTAAAAATCGGCAGTCCGGGACGCCCCATGAATCCGGAAATAGTGTCAATTGCCTGTAGTTCTTGCTTAGAAAAAGGTATTCGGCGATTCATACAAATATTCTCCTTTAAGTTTTTCTTTGATTGTATGGTATCACAAATATCACAACTTGTCAATAGTTCTTATTAAATACATTTCTCTCCGTTGCGCCCGTACAACAAGTTTTGAGAATAGTCTCTAAAAAAACACTTGACAAACACACAGTTTTGTGGTACAATATTTAAGCTAATTATCTAAGGAGATATTGAAATGACCATTGCATTAACGATTGTGCAGCTGATTGCGGGGCTTGTAGTGACCGCTATCGTGCTGATGCAGTCCGGTAAAAGCGCGGGACTTAGCGGAGCCATTGCTGGCGCGGCTGACACTTTCCTCGCTAAGAACAAAGCGAAAAGCGTTGACGCTCAGTTGGCGCGCATTACTAAGTGGGCGGCGTTGGTGTTCGTTGTTATTACCATCGTGCTGAATATGCTTGCCGCATAAGCAGCTTGCCTCGACAGTAACATAGTTAGGAAACCGAAAAATGAAAAAGATCGCGTTTATTGGCGCGGGAAATATGGGTGGGGCGGTTCTGCGCTCCGCCCTAAATGTCTTTCCTGCTGAACAATTCATTGTAACTGTAAAAACTCAGACCCACGCGGATTCGCTCCGTGCGGAGCTTGGCGTGGAGGTCTCTTCATCTAACCTTTCGGCGGCGGAACGGTCGGAGATAATATTCCTTTGTGTAAAGCCGCAGTATTCAGAACCGGTACTTGCCGAAATCGCTCCGGCGTTCAAAGAGGGCGATAAAACCCTCGTTTCTATTATGGCAGGCAAATCAACGGAATGGATCGCTTGCCAGCTTGGGTTACCGGAAGGTTCGCGCCGGATAGTACGCACTATGCCGAATCTTCCTGCGCTTATCGGCAGGGGAATGACGCTTATTGCGGACGGTTCTGACGTTCCGGAAAAGGTTACTGATATACTTGCTCGGTGCGGCGCGGTGGAATACATCGCGGAAAGTCTTTTCGATATCGGCGGAGTAGTGGCAGGATGCACTCCGGCGTGGACGGCTATGTTTGCGGAGTCGCTTGCGGACGCGGGCGTTGCGGCAGGATTGTCTCGTGCCGTTGCTGTCAAACTTGCCGCCTCCGCAATTGCCGGTACTGCGGAAATGATCGCATCCGGAGTGTACTCTACGGGCGCGCTTAAAGACGCGGTTTGCAGTCCGGGCGGCACTACTATTCGCGGCGTCGCGGAGCTTGAGCGCGGCGGTTTCCGCGCGGCGGCTATTAACGCTGTTCTCGCGGCATACGATAAACACTCATCTTTACGCGGCTAATTGGGGTTTAATTTGAAGCTGCGTTTAATCCATAATAATAAATAAATTATACTTAATATATCTGATAAATTATATGCAAGACGGAATTTTACTCGTAAATAAGCCTGCGGAGTGGACAAGCCATGACGTAGTGGCTAAGCTGCGCGGGATACTGCGTACCAGGCGTATCGGACACGGCGGAACACTCGACCCGATGGCAACGGGAGTATTAGTGGTGTTCGTAGGTAAGGCGACTAAACAGGTTCAGTTCCATGAATCTGCAAACAAAACCTATGTTGCCGGACTGAAGCTTGGTGTGAGAACCAATACTTATGACGTTACCGGTGAGGTAACATACGTTTCCCCGGAGCCGGTAAGCGTATCTGCGGAGCAGCTTGAAACAGCGTTAGAGCGCTTTCGCGGGGAGCAGCAACAGTTTCCGCCTATGTTCAGCGCGGTTAAAATTAAAGGCAAAAAGCTGTACGAATATGCCCGGAAAGGGCAGGAAATAGAGCGAAAACCGCGCGGAATTACCGTAAATAAATTGGAAATTTTAGGCGGAGCAGACGCGGATTGGACGCTGAATATAGATTGCTCCAAAGGTACTTACATACGTTCGCTTTGCAATGACATCGGGGATGAGGTCGGAACAGGCGGCACTATGTCAAGTCTCATCCGCACGCGTTCAGGCGATTTCTATCTTGAGCAATGCCACACACTGGAGGAAATAAATGACGTCACACAAGACGGTTATTGCCCTTGGATTTTTTGACGGGCTGCATATAGGACACGCGGAACTTCTGAAGCGTGTGTTTGAGGTCGGCTGGCAGAACGGCGCGACCCCTACAATGATGACTTTCGATACGCATCCGGACGAACTTGTAGGGCGAACAGCCGTACCGTTGCTTACCTCCCCGGATGAGCGCGCCGCTATTGCGGGTGAATATTTCGGGATTGAGAACATCATCGCGCTGCACTTTGACGAGGACATTCGCCGTATGCCGTGGCAGGACTTCCTGGAGTGGCTGCACGAGGATTTCGGCGCAATAGGCTTTGTTGTAGGACACGACTTCCGCTTCGGCGCAAATGCGGAGGGCAGCGCCGATAAGCTTTGTCAATGGGTTGACCAAATACGCGGAACGCGCGATCCGCGTGTCAGCGGCTATATTGTGCCTGCGGTAACGGTAGACGGGGAGATAGTAAGCTCCACGCTTATCCGGAAATTTCTAACGGAGGGCGATATAGAAAGGGCTAACCGGTTGCTCGGACGGCGGCACCGCGTAACGGATATTGTGCGCAGCGGATACAGGCTTGGGCGCACTATCGGCGCACCGACCATAAATATGCGGTTCCCTAAAGGGGTTATCGTCCCCAAGCGCGGCGTGTACGCGACGCGTCTGCGTATTGAAGATGATCCGGCGCTTTACCGCGCGGTGACGAATATAGGCGTCCGTCCTACCGTATCTGAACGGGAGGAGGTCACTATCGAAAGTTACGTGCTTGACTTCGACAGGCAGGTTTACGGAAAACGCGGTCGGGTAGAATTTGAGCGGTTTATCCGCCCGGAACAAAACTTTAAGAATTTAGACGAGTTAAAGCTGCAAATAGAGCGCGACATTCAAACGGTTCGTGCTATGTAATGTGCGGTAACGGATAGAAAGTTACGTTTACTGTTTGCGCGGCAAAACACCATAGCTTACTATTCTATATTCGCATTTTGAATATCATAGGTCTTTCTGTAAATCCCGTTCAAATTCAAGAGTTCGTCATGAGTGCCTTCCTCAGCGACGACGCCGTTTTTGAGTACAAAAATTTTGTCAGCTTCCATAAGTGTGGTCACGCGGTGGGAGATAATCATCGTGGTGATACTTTTGCCGCCGGAGTTTCTGCGGCGTTTGAGCGCGGAACGAATACTTGCGTCCGTATGAGTATCCACAGCGGAGAGCGAATCGTCAAAGATAAGAATATCGCTGTCGCTCATCAGCGCACGCGCAATCGCTACGCGCTGCTTCTGACCGCCGGAGAGCGTAACTCCGCGCTCACCGACTACGGTTTCATAGCCGTCTTGAAACTTGGTGACGTCATCGTCAATGCACGCCGCTTTTGCCGCTTCGCGTACTTGCTCGATGTTGGGGTCTTTCAGTTTGATGCCGATGTTACCGCGGATTGATTTGGAGTACAGGAATGGTTCCTGAAGTACGATCCCGATGCGGTCGCGCAGATAGCTTTTTTTGATCTTACTTATGTCCGCGCCGCCGATTTTGATAGCGCCTCCGGTAAGATCGTACAGACGCGGCAGCAGCAGCGCAAGCGTAGATTTGCCGCTTCCGGTTCCGCCGAGGAAAGCTACTGTTTTGCCGGCGGGAATGGTCATATTCAGTTTGCGGAGTACCTGATTGCCGTCGCCGTATCCGAACTCCGCATCTTCAAATACAATATCCGCGTCGAGCGGCGGAGTAATGCCGCTGTCAAGACCGGATTCCTCGTCAGCGGTAAGTACTTCCTCAATACGCCCGACCGCGACGAGTACGTGTGACAGCGTATTTAGTACGCGTCCGAAGCCGCGCAGAGGCCAGAAGAAGATAAACATATATGCGCTGAATGCCGTATACGCGCCTATCGACAAATCACCGCGGACGACGAGGATTATTCCGGTAAGAGTAATGCCGCTCATTGCGACGCCCATAATTACGTCAAGCGTTGCCCATAGGAGCGCGAAAACATTGTTAAGTTTGCGCAGTCTGCGGCGGTTTTCTTCATTTTGAGCGTCAAACTTTTCAATTTCAAATTGCTGTCTGCCGAAAGCGCGGACAACGCGCATTCCGGTAAGGTTCTCCTGAATGACGGTGAACAGCTTGCCTTCTACGTCTTCCTGTTCGGTAGTGAGCTTAGTTATCTTCCCAAAGAACAGACTGCTTGCCAGCGTTACCGGAATGACCATCACGGCGGAAATGAGCGTGAGAGTGCGGTTGATAGACCACATTACGAACAGCCCGACAATAAGGAGAAATATAATGCGAATAAATTCTACGGCGGAGTTTTGCAGGAAGCGGCGTATCTGCTCCACATCGTTGGTCGCGCGCTGGATTATATCACCTGTTTGAGCCTCCGCATGCCACTTGTACGGCAGTCTCTGCACGTGGGAGTAAACGCGGTCGCGCAGACGTTTGACCGCGCCCTCGCTTGCGCTGTTGTTCCACCAGGAGCGCAGGAATTGGAGCAAACCGGTGATGAATGTCAGAAATACAGTCGTAAGTCCCATCATAGGCAGCTGAAAGCCAGTGACCGAGCCGTGCTCTGTAATCAGCCGCGCGTACCACTCAAAGTATCCGGGTACACTTAGAGGACGACCGCCAAGCACGGTGTCGATAGTTACGCTCATTACGAGCGGCGACACGAACGAGATGAGCATTTCCGCGATCATTATCAAGAATCCAGCCGCCAGCGGCAACCGGTATCCTTTTGTATAATTTATTAAGGCACGTAGGTTTTTCAAGTTAGAATCCTCAAATTAGTAAGTAGTGGGTAGACGATAGCAGACAAGGAATTGGATGGCGGCAGAAATGACGTGTACGGGGATAGAACGTGCGGCTGAGGACTACGGACGGAAAAGAGTTCCGACAGGTTTGCCCTCAAGAATATCGTAGATTGCGTCTATATTATCTCCTCCGGTGATGGTCATTTCAATTCCGCGTTTGAGGGCGTATTCGCCTGCGGAAAGTTTGCTGCTCATACCTCCGGTACCCCAGTCACTGCCGCCTCCGGCGGCGATACGCAGATCATCGGTGATCTCGCGCACTTCTGAGATGGCTTTGGCGTTCGGATTAGTGCGCGGATTGCTGTCGTAAAGACGATCGACATCCGTAAGTAGAATCAGCTTAGACGCGCCGGTGAGTTCGGCGACGATTGCGGAAAGAGTATCGTTGTCGCCGAGTATTTTGTGTTCTCCGGTTTCGATTTCTCCGGTAGCGACGCTGTCGTTTTCATTGACGACAGGGATAGCGCCGAGTTCGAGAAGCGCGTCAAAGGTATTGCGCAGGTTGCGTCTGCGCAGGTTGTCTGCAACGTCGTCGTCAGTGAGGAGAATTTGCGCGACGAGCTGACCGTACTCCCCGAACATTTTGTCATAGATGTGGGTAAGTTCCAATTGCCCTACGGCGGCGCAAGCCTGCTTAAAGCGAAGCTCTGAGGGGCGTTCCGTGAAACGCAGCTTATTGGCGCCGACCGCGATAGCGCCGGAACTGACGAGAATAACGTCCCAGCCGGAGCCGCGAACGTCCGTAAGAACTCGCGCCAAGCGGTCGATACGGCGCAGATTGACCTCGCGCGTTTCTTCGCGCGTTAGAGTTGTGGTGCCGACTTTGACGACGACACGGTTAGGTTTTAAGTTCATAATAGTTAATATGATTGGAAGATTAGAAATCTCTGCCGAGTTCAGCGGCTTTGATGTTCATAGCAAGCATTTCGGCTTTGCTGGCGGGTACGGACTTGTTGATAGCCTTGATGAGGGTTTCCCAAGAGCAGAAACTATACTCTTTCCACAGTTTGCCGATAAGTACGATATTTGCAAGACCTTTCAGCCCGTTGTCTTCCGCGAGCGCTGTGGACGGAACATAAAAGGTCTTAACGTCTGAGCGCGCGACCTGCATTGAAATCATTGTGCTGTCCGCGAGGATGATACCGCCGGTTGGAACGGCGTCAACGAATTTTTCGAGTGACGGCTGATTCATAACAATAAGCTGGTTAGGCGCAACCACAAGAGGACTGCCGATGGGTTCGTCACTAAGGCAAACGCCGCAGTTAGCGGTACCGCCGCGCATCTCCGGACCGTAACTTGGAAGCCACGAAAGGTGGCGGTTATCTATAAGTCCGCAATAGGCAAGAACCTTGCCGGCGAATAAAAGTCCCTGTCCGCCGAATCCGGCGAGCAATAAATGTAAATCTTTTTTCATGTTAATTTGCCTCCTCCGGATAAGCGTCTTTGTAAACTCCCAACGGGTAATACGGCATCATATTCTCCCGAAGCCAGACGAGGGATTCGTTAGGCTCTAAGCCCCAGTTGGTCGGGCAGGCGGACAGTACTTCGATAATGCTGTAGCCTTTGCCGTTTACTTGGTTTTCAAAAGCGCGTTTAATAGCCTTTTTCGCGGCGCGGACATTTTTTACGTTATCCACCGAAACGCGCTGAGCCAGCGCGACTCCGTCAAGCTGAGAGATAAGCTCCATAACGCGTATCGGATTGCCGCTGTAAGCGGTATCGCGACCGTAAGGAGTGGTCTGTGTGACCTGACCCGGCAGACTTGTAGGAGCCATCTGACCGCCGGTCATGCCGTAAATCGCGTTGTTGACGAAGATAACGGTGATGTTCTCTCCGCGTGTAGCGGCGTGAATAGTCTCTGCCATTCCGATAGCGGCGAGGTCGCCGTCGCCCTGATAGGCGAAGACGATGTTTTCCGGTTTGGCGCGCTTCAGACCGGTTGCGACAGCCGGTGCGCGTCCGTGCGCCGCTTCGACCATATCGCAGGCGAAATAGTTATACGCGAGTACCGCGCAGCCTACGGGCGCAACGCCGACCGTTCGACCCTCAATACCGAGTTCGTCGATAGTTTCAGCGACGAGCCTGTGAATTATTCCGTGCGTGCAACCCGGACAGTAATGGAATATATCGTCCGTCAAAGCCTTAGGCTTCTGAAATACAATTGCCATTTGTATAATCCTCCTGTGAGTAATAGTTAATGTTACGCGAAACGCGGGGGTTACGCCAGCTTTTTGATTTCCGCAAGAACCTCCGCCGGAGTAGGGATAACACCGCCGGTACGACCGAAAAATTCTACCGGTTTTTTGCCGTTTACGGCGAGCCGAACGTCGTCAACCATCTGACCCATACTCATCTCAACGGTAAGGAATGCTTTGGCGGTTCCGGAGAGACGCTGAAGAGCAGCGGTCGGGAACGGCCAAAGTGAAATCGGGCGAAGCAGACCGGCTTTGATACCGTCCGCGCGCGCCTGAACAACCGCGCTGCGGCTGACACGCGCGCTTGCTCCGTAAGCGACGACAATAATGTCCGCGTCATCAGTATAGACTTCTTCAGCCATTTGGTAGCTGGATTTCAGTTCGTCATATCGTGATTGACGTTCATGTATCGTTTTCTCTAACAGGTACGGATCAAGATAAAGGGAGTTGGTGATATTTTTCTTCCGTTTGCCGCCGTGACCGTCCGTAGCCCATGACTTGGGGGCGGGAGCGACGGCTGCCGCATCGGGGAGTTCAACGGGTTCCATCATTTGCCCGAGCATACCGTCGGCGAGGATCATAGCGGGCATACGGTACTTGTCGCCAAGCTCGAACGCCTTGAATACGAGATCGACCATCTCCTGAACGGTGCTGGGCGCGAAAACTATCAAATGCGCGTCGCCGTGTCCGACACCGCGCGTAGCCTGATAGTAATCCGCCTGACCAGGCTGGATGCCGCCCAGACCTGGACCTCCGCGCTGTACGTTTACGATAAGAGCGGGAAGGTCGGAGCCGATAAGGTAGCTGATACCTTCGGATTTCAGGCTTACGCCAGGACTGCTGGAGCTTGTCATAACCCTAACCCCTGCGCTGCTTGCGCCGAGAACCATATTTATAGCGGCGACTTCGCTTTCGGCTTGCAGATAAATTCCGCCGATTTTAGGCATTTTTTTTGCCATATACGCCGCAAGTTCAGTCTGCGGAGTTATCGGGTATCCGAAGAAATGCTTGCAGCCAGCGAGAATAGCGGCTTCGGCAAGCGCTTCGTTACCTTT
>JAITQY010000070.1 GCA_031288675.1 Oscillospiraceae bacterium
CTGTAAGGAGGGCTTGAATAATGACCGCTAAATCAATCGAAAAAATGACCATTGACCTTGACCGTTTCAAAGAGTGGTTTCTCTCCCTGCCAAAACCCCTCCGTGATGAAGTATTTGAAACTCTGCCCGCACTGTTCGGCAATGATAGTGACTATCTTGCTGCTATACCAGGTATGATGGAATCGGTTGAAGCGGGTATAGCCGAACCCCTGTCGGAGTGCGTTGACTGTATCGGGTGGAACATAGATGACTTATAAGCTAAAGTACTCGCGCCAAGCGGAAAAGGACGCCCGACTGCTTGAACGCGCAGGACTTGATAGGATTGCCGTTAAGCTTCTCGCTGTCATTCAGAAAAACCCATACCAAACCCCGCCAAGATATGAAAAGCTTACAGGACAAAACGATACTTATTCCCGGCGTATAAACATTCAACACCGTTTAGTGTATGAGGTTTTACCCAATGATGATAATCTTTCAGATGTAAACGGAATGCCCTATAAAGGCATAATCAAAGTAATTCGGATGTGGACGCATTACGAATAACGCGCTAAACAAAACAGCAGGAGACGGAATTAACCGCCTCCTGCTGTTTTCAATCCACGCTCTCCACGCGGAGAGCGACCTGCTGGCGGGATTATTAGACTACGCCGCCTTCGACGACTAATTCGTCCGGGTCAACGGAATCTCCGTAGACTGGAGCGAGCGTTTCTGCATAGTCTGCGTGGAAAAATTGCTCATCGGCAAGCGTGGCTATTTCTGCGTTTATCCACTTTTGGAGCGTTGCATTGCCCTTGGTTACCGCCGGCGCAATTGTGTCAAGGCTACCGAGCGTCGGGATGCCTACCGTAAATCCCGGGTTCATAAGCGCCCATGCCAAAACCTCCGTCTTGTCAGTACTCCAAGCGTCGCCGCGACCGTCAGCGATTGCCTGAGTAGCCTCTGTATACTGGTCAAACTTCAGCAGTTCAACTTCCGGATAATTTTCTGTAAAGTATGTTTCCGCCGTAGTGCCTTTTACAACTATCAGCTTCTTGCCGTTAAGCTGTTCCGGCTCTTTAATAAGCGCGCTGTCCGGACTTACTACGCCTAACGCGACCTTCATATACGGCAGGCAGAAATCTACTTTCTCCGCGCGCTCCGCTGTGACCGTGAAGTTTGCGAGAATAATATCTACCTTACCGGTCTCTAAGTACTCAACACGGCTTGCGGGCTCTGTAGCCGTATATTCCACAGCAACGCCGAGATCAGCGGCAATGCGCTCCGCAAAGTATACGTCATAACCCTGATAGCTGCCGTTTGCGTCAACATAGCCGAACGGGTTCTTATCGCTGAACACTCCGATTACGATTTTGCCGGACTCCTTGATTTGGTCAAGAGTTCGGAATGCGCCTGACGGAATGCTTGGCGCAGGTTTCGATTTCTTGCTGCAGCCTGCAAATGCGGATAATACTAATACCAGCGCAAGTATCAGTGCGGAGGCTCGTTTAATAGTCTTTGCCATTGTTTTTTTCTTCCTTTCTGGGGTCAAATTTGAATATATTCAAGAATTGCTTTGCGCGTTCCGTTTGCGGATTATCGAAAAAGTCTGCCGTTCCCGTTTCGGCTATCTCGCCTTTATCCATAAATATCACGCGGTCTGCAATAGCTTGCGCAAATGTCATTTCGTGCGTCACTATTATCATCGTCATCCCTTGCCCGGCAAGATTCAGCATAACGTCAAGTACCTCGCGAACCATTTCCGGATCAAGAGCGGCTGTAACTTCGTCAAACAGCATTATCTCCGGACGCGTCATAAGCGCGCGTACGATAGCTGTGCGCTGCTTCTGTCCGCCGGAAAGCTCGCGCGGATAACTATTGGCTTTATCCGACAGTCCTACGCGCTCCAAAAGACCGCGTGCGCGTTCGGTGACGTCTGATTTGCTTTCACCGAGCGCTTTAAGCGGCGCGAGTGTAAGATTATCTATCACCTTCATATGCGGAAACAAATCATAGCTCTGGAATACCATTCCGATTCTGCGCCGCACATTCATCCATTTTGTTTTTGCGTCCGTAAGCTCCTCGCCGTCAAAAATGATTGAGCCGCCCTGCACTTTCTCCAGCCCGTTGATACACCTGAGTAATGTGGATTTCCCGCAGCCGCTTGGTCCGATGATAACTGTAACGTCACCTTTATTTATGCTGAAAGAAACGCCTTTCAGAACCGGAACATTAGCCGCGTATTCTTTTTTTAAGCCGGAGACCTGTAAAATTGGATCAGTCAAAAAAATCAAACCCTTCTGCTGAATTAATATATATCAAATCGGTATGTTATTAATATATTGCTGTACGCTCCAAATTATACCGCTGTATCCTTGTTTTGTCAAGTGCTTTTTAGCGTAAAGCGGAAATTTAATTCTTCCTGTGTTGTTCACAAATTATTTACTTTTACACGCAAATTATCTATTGACAAATCAGAAACTTTGTGCTATAATACTTGCGTAATGATTAATGACTAATATTTAATGATTAACGCTTATGTATTTCAACCTCGTCCCCCGCATGGCGCTTCCCCCGTCCCGATTTCCAATTTGCCACTTGCAGTTACTATACGTTCTCTTTCGTCCCCTAACTCCTACTACCTAATGCCTACCTCCTGTATTGAAAAATACTTGCGTTTTTGAATTGCTTGTGGTAGAATAATAAAAACGTTTATGATAGGAGAATAAAAGCGGGTAATGCTTATAGTTTTTGAGGGCATTGACGGTTGCGGAAAGTCCACACAATATGCGCGGTATAAGTCAGAACTTACAAAACGCGGTATTGATTACCTTCCGCTGACTTTCCCGCGCTACGAGGAAAAGTCAGCCGAGCTGATTAAAATGTATCTCAACGGAGAACTTGGAGGAACTCCGGACGCCGTAAACGCTTTCGCAGCGTAAAGTTTTTACGCGGCAGATCGCTATGCATCATTTATCAGTAGCTGGAACAAAGACTATGAAAACGGAAGATTGATCGTTACCGACCGGTATACAAGCTCTAACGCTATACATCAGGGGGCAAAACTTTCGCCTGAGGAACGCGTTGAGTATTTTGCATGGCTGGAAGATTATGAGTTTCGCAGAATAGGCTTACCGCAAGCGGACGTGACGCTGTACTTCCGGATTTCCGCAGAAATCTCTGCGGAGCGTATATCGGCAAGAGGGCGTGAAAAAGATATTCACGAACGCGATACAGACTATCTTAAACGCTGCGCGCAAAGCGCGGATGCGGCGGCAGAGTACTTTGGATGGTACGTTATCGACGCGTCAAAAAAAGAAGACCAAATTTTTCAGGAGGTTATCCAAAGATGTCCGATTTTATAGAGAGAAAGAATGAGTTCCGTAAGGAAGTCAGAACGAACATCAACAAACTTACTGCAGCGCAAATCAAAGCGTCTGACGAGGCAATTACTAACCAATTTATTAAGTATATCCGACCGAATCCCGGCGCGCGGATTTACGCTTATGTTCCGTACGGCAAGGAAATTTCTACACTGTCGCTGCTGTCTCACTTCCGCAGGCAGGGGATATACGTTACTATTTGCTGGGATTGGCCTATGGACAGATACCCGGATCCGGGTGATATTATCATTGTACCGGGCTTGACTTTTGATAAAAACGGATATAGAATAGGCAAAGGCGGAGGATTTTATGACCGCCTGTTAGCAAAGGCTCCTATGGCGCTTAGCGTAGGACTGGCGCGTGACGAACTTTTAGCAAACGAAGTTCCGCGTGAAAATCACGACCGCCGCGTGGACTGCATTATAACCGAAACCCAAATCTTTGATTTTCCGGAGTATATGAATGAACGATAACAAATTCCATCAGGAACCTATTGAGGCTACTAAAGCCGTCCCTAAAATCGAGGTTCCTAACGGAGAGCTGAAGCGCAAACCGCAGCGTCCGGCAAATCCGCCGCCGCGGAAACCTCAGCCCGAATCCGCCGTACGCAGGCGCAGGCGTCCTACCGGATTACTCGGCGGTGTGCTGTATTTTGCGCTTATAGTCGGTATAAGCCTTGTGCTCGCTTGGTTGCTGTGGAAAGCCGCAAACGATGTCTTGTCGCTTGATAAACCGTTTGCAGAAGCGACCATAGACATTGAGGCTTTAGATTATGACCGCGGCATTCTAACAGCCAAACTTGACGAATATGAAATCTCGTATCCGCAATCCGCGTCGGTAAATGAGCTTTTACGTATCTTTGACGACAACGGTAAAAAGCGTCCGAACGCTCCGTTTGATTTCGATTCCGTCGTTAAGCAGTTAAAAGAGCAGGGGATTATTGAATACGAGTGGCTATTCAAGGTTTTCGCAAAAGTTGCGAGCGCTGAAAGCAAAATCGAACCCGGCGTCTACCAGCTTGATTCCACGCTTGATTACCGCGCTGTCGTATCTTCAATGAAGCATAACTCCGGCGCGCGCCCTGTCGTTAATGATGTTCTTATTCCGGAGGGCTATACCTGCAAACAGATTTTTGCGCTGTTAGAGCAAAAGAAAGTTTGCAGCGTAAAGGAGCTTAACGAAGCGGCGGCGAACTATCAGTTCAAGTATTCATTCTTGGATGGTCTGCCTTACGGTGACGCTAATCGTTTGGAAGGCTTCCTGTTCCCGGATACCTACTCGTTCTATCAGGGTTCTTCCGGAGATGAAGCGATAAAAAAATTCCTGAACAATTTTGATAAGAAGTTTACTCAGGAAATGCGCGATACCGTTGCGGCTCAGGGCAAATCAATTAAAGAAGTTCTTACGGTTGCCGCGCTTATTGAGCGCGAGGCAGCTAACGATAAGGAACGTCCGACAATCGCAAGCGTTATATTCAACCGTCTGAACAACTGGAGCAACCCGCTTCTGCAAATTGACGCAAGCATACAGCACGCTCTGCCGGAACACAAGCCTGTCATCAATGCGGAAGACTTACAGCTCGACAGCCCTTATAACACTTACAAGTATGCGGGGCTTCCGCCCGGACCAATAGCTAACCCGGGCGTTCCGTCCATCAAAGCGGCTCTTGCTCCGGCAAGTACAAACTACTATTTTTATGCGCTCGGCAAAGATGAATCGCATCACTTCTTCAAAACTGAAGAAGAACACCGTAACTTTGTAGCAAGCAGCGAATTTATAAATAACTGAATTTTAATCAAACTTAGGAGATCACAGATGCAGCCGTTCGGGTTAAATGATATAAGAGAAAAATTCTTATCGTTCTTTCAAAGCAAAGGCAGTTTAAGGTTGCCCTCTTTTCCGCTTGTACCGCAAGGAGACGCCTCTCTTTTGCTTATCAACAGCGGTATGGCTCCGCTTAAACCCTATTTCAGCGGTGAGCTTCCGCCTCCGCAGGGCAACCGCCGTGTAACCACATGCCAAAAGTGCATTCGCACCCCGGATATTGAGCGCGTCGGCAAAACGTCCCGGCACGGCACGTTCTTTGAGATGCTCGGCAATTTCAGCTTCGGCGATTACTTCAAAAGCGAGGCTTGCGCTTGGGCTTGGGAATTCTGCACGGATGTTATGAAGCTGCCCGTTGATAAACTATACGTCACCGTCTACGACGGCGAAGACGGAGGTATTCCGGACGATGAAGCTTACGGTATTTGGACAAAGGAAGTCGGCGTTGACCCGTCTCACGTCTCGCGTCTCGGCAAAGCTGATAACTTTTGGGAAATCGGAGCGGGACCCTGCGGTCCTTGCAGTGAGATTTACTTCGACCGCGGCGAAAAATACGGTTGCGGCGACCCTAATTGTGCGCCGGGTTGCGACTGTGACCGCTATGTTGAGTTCTGGAACCTCGTATTCACTCAGTTTAATAACGACGGTAATAATAACTATACTCCTTTAAGCCAAAAGAATATTGATACCGGAATGGGCTTGGAGCGCATTGCCTGTATCGTTCAGGGTGTAGAGAGCCTGTTCGATGTGGATACCATCATGAACATCACTAACAAAGTCAGCGAAATCACCGGAGCTGAATACGGTCAGAGTGAGAGCGTTGACGTCTCGCTCCGCGTGATTACCGACCATATCCGAAGCACTACTATGATGATATGTGACGGCGTACTGCCGTCTAATGAGGGGCGCGGCTATGTCCTGCGCCGCCTATTACGCCGCGCCGCCCGTCACGGGAAATTGCTTGGCGTAAGCAAACCGTTCCTGTTCGGGCTTTGCGAAACCGTTATAGACGAAAGCGCTAACGCATATCCGGAGCTTGCGGAACGCCGCGCTCAAATCGTCCGTGTCATCAAAGCGGAGGAAGAACGCTTCTCTTCCACAATCGACGCGGGAATGAAAATCTTGATGGAGCTTATTGACGCGGCGGAAAAGGCGAATGTCAAAATTCTTTCCGGAGCGGATTGCTTCAAACTTTACGATACGTTCGGATTCCCGATAGACCTCACGCGCGAAATCCTTGAGGAGCGCGGAATGTCGCCGGATATGGACGGCTTCAATACGCATATGACAGAACAGCGTGAACGCGCCCGTGCCGCTACTGCCGCGCTCGGCGAACACGGCTGGAAACATCTTGAACTTGGTCTCCCGAAAGAAGAAAAAACCGTTTTCACAGGCTACAATAGTTTTGAGGAAACCGATGCGGTTGTCCGCGCAATCGGCAGCGGCTGGTGTGTACTTGACAAAACTCCGTTCTATGCCGAAAAGGGAGGTCAGATTGCCGACACCGGCACGATTGCCGGCTATACTGTAACCAACGTCCGTGAGACCAAAGACGGAAAATACTTACATCTCGGTGAATTTGAAACCGGAACGCTTGCGCCTGGCGATAAAGTGACGGCGTCTATTGACGTTCCGCGCCGTCTTGATATTATGCGGGCGCACAGTTCCGCGCATCTGCTTCAGGCGGCACTGCGTAAAGTACTCGGCAGCCACATAGAGCAAGCGGGAAGCTGGGTTGGACCTAATCAAACCCGTTTTGACTTTACGCATTTCCAAGCTGTTACCGCTGACGAACTGCTCCAAATTGAAAACACGGTCAACGGATGGATACTCGCCGATCTGCCGGTCACAGTTCAGGAAATGCCTGTTGATGAAGCCAAAAAATCAGGCGCGATTGCACTGTTTGGAGAAAAATACGGCGATATAGTACGCGTTGTCAGGATGGGTGACGTAAGGATGGAATTTTGCGGAGGTACACATCTGACGAACACCGCAAAAATAGGACAAATCCGCTTAACTTCAGAGTTCAGCGTTGCGGCTGGAGTACGCCGTATAGAGACTGTCACAGCTCGCGGAGCGATTGATAGTTACCGCTCGGACGCTGCCAAAGCGGCGGACGAAGCCGAAAAACTGCGGCAGGACATTAAAGAGCGCGGCAAGGAAATAGACAAGCTTACCCGCGTTTGGATTGGCGCTTTAGTCAAAGACATACCTGTTGTTCCTGGTAAGATTACGGCGGTCAGGCTTGATGATCTTAACGGCGACCAGCTAAAAATCGCTTCGGAACACCTGATTGACAAAACCGTCGAAGCATTCGCCGTCGTGCTTGCGAGTGTAAACGGCGATAAGATAAACTTTGTTGCGGCGGCAAATAAAGAAGCTGTAGCAAGCGGCATAAAAGCCGGAGATCTGATTAAAAAAGTTACAGCCGCGACCGGCGGTAAGGGTGGCGGCCGCCCGGAACTCGCGATGGGAGCTGGAACTGACATATCTAAACTTGACGCGGCATTATCGGAGGTTAACTAAATGGCGGACATACGCTTAACACCAAAACAAATGATGGAACTTGCGGTTAAAACGCTTGTTGACAAAAAAGCGAAGGACATCAAAGTCCTTCAAATTGAGCAAATTACTACGCTTGCCGATTACTTTATAATTGCTAACGGCACCTCTCTCCGTCAGCTTCGGACGCTTACAGAGGAACTTAGCGAAGCTCTTGAAGCCGTTGGAGAGCCGCCCCCTCGCGTGGAGGGTTACCGCAACGCCGGAGGCTGGACTCTCGTTGATTTCGGCGCTATTGCCGTCCACCTATTCACCGAAGAGGTTCGCAAATTCTACGACCTTGAACGTCTCTGGGGCGACGCTAAGGAAATTCCGCTGCCCTCAAGCGAGACGTAATACTTATTCCCGTCATATCAATCATTTACCTTGGAGGATTTATGCCAAGCAAACCTAAATACTACGCGCTGATAGAATTCCCGTATCCGTCGGGAAACGGACTGCATGTCGGACATACGCGTCCGTTTACAGCTATGGATATTATTGCGCGTAAGCGCAGGATGCAGGGATACGATGTTCTCTTCCCGATAGGCTGGGATGCGTTCGGACTGCCGACCGAAAACTATGCCATCAAGAATCACGTTCATCCGCGCGACGTCACTGCGGAAAATATCAAACACTTCCGCGAACAAGCCAAGTCGCTTCTCTATTCTTTTAACTGGGAGCGTGAGGTCAACACTACCGACCCAAGCTATTACAAGTGGACGCAGTGGATTTTCTTGCAGATGTTCAAACACGGACTTGCATATAAGACTAAAATGCCCGTTAACTGGTGTACGAGCTGCAAATGCGTACTCGCTAACGAAGAAGTCGTGGACGGTGTTTGTGAACGTTGCGGAAGTGAAGTCGTGCGCAAAGAAAAATCGCAATGGATGCTCAAAATCACCGAATACGCTGAGCGTCTTATCGCCGACCTTGACGATGTTGATTATATTGAGCGCGCCAAAATACAGCAAAAGAACTGGATAGGCAAATCCTCTGGAGCAGAGCTTGATTTCAAACTTAACGCAGGCGGCGTGATTAAGGTTTACACTACGCGTCCTGATACGCTCTTCGGCGCGACATATATGGTTGTATCGCCGGAACACTCAATCCTTGAACAGCTTGCTCCGAACATCACTAACCTTGACGAGGTAAGGGCATATCAGGCTGAAGCCTCCAAAAAATCAGACTTTGAGCGCGGTGAACTCAACAAAAATAAAACTGGCGTTGAATTACATGGCGTCAAAGCCGTTAATCCGGTCACTAACGCCGAAATCCCTGTTTTCATTGCTGACTACGTACTGTCAACCTACGGTACAGGCGCAATTATGGCGGTACCCGGACACGATGAACGCGACTGGGAATTTGCCCGCAAATTTGGGCTTCCGATAGTAGAGGTCATATCCGGAGGGAACGTCTCTGAAGCCGCTTATACAGGTGACGGAGTCGCCGTAAACAGCGATTTCCTTAACGGTCTGCATGTTAAAGAAGCGAAAGCCAAAATGATTGCGTGGCTAACAGAAAAGGGGATAGGCGCGGAGAAAGTCAATTACAAACTCCGTGACTGGGTATTCAGCCGCCAGCGGTATTGGGGCGAACCTATTCCGATTGTTCACTGTGAACACTGCGGATACGTTCCTGTTGATGAAAAGGATTTGCCGCTTCTCCTCCCTGAAGTAAAGAGCTATGAGCCTACAGATAACGGAGAAAGCCCGCTTGCCGCAATGACCGAATGGGTCAACACGGCTTGCCCTAAGTGCGGCGCGCCCGCAAAGCGTGAGACCGACACTATGCCTCAATGGGCGGGTTCAAGCTGGTACTATCTGCGCTATATGTCGCCTGACTGCGATACAGCACTTGTTGACCCGGACGCAATCAAATACTGGAATCAGGTTGACTGGTATAACGGAGGTATGGAGCACACCACGCTTCACTTGCTTTACTCTCGGTTTTGGCATAAGTTCCTTTATGACATAGGCGTCGTACCCGATAAAGAACCCTATGCCAAACGTACATCACAGGGGATGATACTCGGCGAGGACGGGCAAAAAATGTCCAAATCACGCGGAAATGTGATAAATCCGGACGATGTTATCGCGGAGTACGGCGCGGATACACTCCGTCTCTACATTATGTTCATCGGTGACTTCGAGCAAACCGCTAACTGGAACAGCAATGCGGTCAAAGGATGCCGGCGTTTTCTTGACAGAATTACCGGACTTACAAACAAACCGCTTCTTTCAAAATCGGCTTGCGAGCTAACTGTGCACAAAACTATTCAAAAAGTCGGCGATGATATTGAACAGCTCAAATTCAATACCGCAATTGCTCAAATGATGACCCTACTTAACGAACTATCAGAGAAGGGCAGCTCGCTTGAAGACCTGCGTATTCTTCTAACTGTATTGTCCCCGTTTGCTCCGCAGACTTCACAGGAGCTATGGGCAAAACTTGGACTTCCCGGTGAAGTATCTAAGCAGCCGTGGGCGGCTTTCGACCCGTCTAAAA
>JAITQY010000155.1 GCA_031288675.1 Oscillospiraceae bacterium
TATTAGTTGAAAATATTATTGCCTGTATTGTTCAGACGCCAAATGTCTTTTTCCATACAGACGTTCAGACCGCAGCAACCGGCTGGTTCAAGCCGGTAGCGGTCGTAAAGCTCACTGAACAAGTCGATAACGCGGCGGTAGTAGTCAAGTTCCGGAGCGGACATACTGTCCATCACCGGACGTCCCATAGGCATCCATATAGACGCGCTTGGGATAATACCGCGTTCGGCAAGAAAAATTGCGCCCTCTTTAAGAGACTCAAACGGCTCCAATCCGATAATGAAGTTGCTAAACGCCGTACCTGAACCGAACTTAGCTGCAGTGTATTCCAAAATATTGAGGTGGCGCTGACGGGTGGTGTACTCTATTTTACCGGGTGTGATTTGCTTGGCGCGGTCGGCGTCCCAGACCTCAAGACTGCAGGCAATACGCGTCGCGCCGAGCGAGAAATATTCGTCCACAAGCGCGGTTTCGCGCGGAGGCGTAATGTAAAGAAGAAGTTCCTCAAGTTGGGTCGAGTACAGTTCTTTCAGATAGCTGAGAATATGCGACGCTTCACTTTTACCGTCAAACGTGCTTCCGCCGGTGATTTGAACCGCAGACGCACCGCAATTGGTCATTGCGTAACGCACGATTTCTGAGAGGTCTTGCGCCGAAACGGCAGGCGGCATAGCTTTATGCTTAGCGGCGAGGTTTTGAAAATCCGCTCCGGAGAAGCAGAATTCGCACGGCTTGCCGCTTGCGGCGAACTCGCAAGACCACAGACACTGAAAACTTACCCAGTCTAAGCCCTGCAATACCGCGTTACCCATAAACGGCAATCCCGAAGAAGTTTTGCGCAAGTAGAAATCAGTGTACTCCGGGAAAGCAACGAACGTAATGAAATCCTTGCCGTGATACAGAGCCGCGCTGCCGTCTGACAGTTTCAAACTGAACGGGGTACCAAGCTCCGAGGCATAGCGCAGAAGTTTCAGGTTGCTCCACGATAACATCCCGGAAAGGTAACGCAGATGGAATTTGACGTCGGTAAGCTGGACTATCGTGCCGCAGGGCAAGATAAGGCAGTTGCAGGACAGAGGGTTGATATTAAGGCGGAAGCGCGGGCTGAATTCGCGATACACGGCTTTATCTACAGCTATTCCGCGGCTTACCAGCATACATTTAAGCTCCACGCCGGATAGTGTTTGCCCGTTGATGTTGTATGTAGTCATATGAATATTATATCATAAAAGTTCTAATATTTCAATTCCTTTTTGTGAGCACATCTTGCATAGCAGCGCGGAAGGATTTATTGCGCGAAGTCGTCCTTTAGATGTTCGGAGTCGTGCCTGCCGTATTTTTGGTCGTTCAGGCGTTCTTTGACGAGTATCCAGCGTTCAAGATCAATTCCGTATACGTTGGCGAGACAAAGAGTGTAGTAGAGTATATCGTAAAGCTCCTCCTCTACGGAGCCTTTGAACCCGCCGCCGTCCAATGCGCGGCGGTCTTTGCGAATTGCCTCGGCAAGCTCTCCGAACTCCTCCGAAAGCTTCAGGAAATAGTCGTGTTTAAGCTCCGGATGAAAATCTTTGCTTTTGAGATAATCTTGTAAATCGGAAATACGCATATCAATCCTCCTGCAATGTTTCTACGAAACCTGTGTAATATTGCTCTTGGAAATGCACCGCGGCGGCAATTTCTGCGGCAGAGAATGATTGAAAATATCGGGGGATTAGCCCAAGACATTCCCGGGTATAACGCAAGATGAGAAGATTTATTTAGCAAAGCAGTCCTGCCACGCGGGCAATTTTTGCATCATAGATTCCGCGACTTCAAGCGCGGAGGATTCGGCAAAGCCTTGAGTTTTAACACGGTTCCGGTTTGTCAATAGGAAACCGGAATAAATTTTTCTGCAACTACTACGCTTGATATTTGCCGCGGTTTACTCTATTGTGTAGCCGCCTTGAATAAGCACTTTTGCGCTCTCAGACGCTTTGAAACCGTTGCCGTCGATTGTAACGACGTACAGGTGGTTCTTTGCCAATGCAGAACCGTTGTCAATCGTTTTGCCGTCTGTGCCGTCTACCAATCCCGGACTGCTGTCCGCGCTGCAGGAGATATTTCCGACGCGCGCGATAAGCTCCGTACCGGCGGAGCATTTAACTCGCTGTCCCGCGGAAACGGAAACGACTTCAAATGCCGAACTTCCGGAGCCGCCGGCACGTCCGCCGAGCTGTGTTTCAAGTTCCGCAAGTTTTGTGTCAAGCGCCGCCTTTGACTCGGTCTTCAGCGACGGCGTAATCACATCGTTCAGGTAACTTAGCGTAACTAACGGATCGCTCTCAGAGCCGTAATTTCCCGCCGCGCTTGCGGCAATTCCAGCGGCTAAAAGAATCATCACAGCGGCAATAAGCATATGTATCAGTTTATGTTTTGTCATTTCACAACCCTCATTTCGAGAATATTTTACATCATTCACGAGGATTTGTCAAGTCCCAATAGTTAGATGCGGCGGAGAGGCGAGAGGTAGTAGGCAGTCTATAGTCGACAGTGGACGAGGGAAACGAGAGATGTTAATCATTAAATAGTAGCCATTAATCATTACACAAGTATTATAGCACAAAGTTTCTGATTTGTCAAGATAAAATTTGTGTGTAATCGTAAACAATTTGTGAACGGCATTGGTTAAATGATATTTGCCAAGTTATCAGGCAGTAGTAGGCGTTATCAATTGCCGGAGATCGGAACACAAAATAATAACCGGAGCCGTTATGACAAAAAATTATTCAGGTGACATAATTCAGCAATTTTTTGGTTTAAGGAATATTATAATCTTTTTGAGGTGAGTGAAAATGAAACAAAAGATTATTTACATACCGGTCAATGAAATCCGTCCGAATCCGGCTCAGCCGCGCAGATTTTTTGAGCAGGACGCTCTTAAAGAACTTTCAGGAAGCATTACGCAGTACGGAGTGCTACAGCCGCTGAACGTCCGCAAGGCGGGCAAGCAGTACGAGCTTATCTCCGGCGAGCGCCGTTTACGCGCCGCAAAACTTGCAGGAATCGCTAAAGTGCCGTGTATCGTCAACGACGTTGATATGTACGAAAGCAGTTTGATTGCAATGGTTGAGAATCTTCAGCGGCGCGACCTTGACTATATTGACGAAGCGGGGGGGATCTCCCGCCTGATACGCAACTATGGTATGACACAGGACGAATGCGCCGTAAAGTTAGGGAAATCACAGTCCGCGATAGCGAACAAGCTTAGGATACTGAGGCTTTCGCCGGAGGTTCTGCAATCGCTGAGAGAGCATAACCTTACCGAGCGCCACGCGCGAGCGCTGCTACGCCTTCCGGCTAACGATACCAGAATGAGCGTAATAATGAAAATCACGGAGGACGCGCTTACCGTTGCGCAAACCGACGCGTTAATAGAAAGTATAGTTAACGCCCCATCTGCGGAATATGAAAATCCTTTATTTACAGTTAAACGCCAAGAGGAACGCAGCTCCGCCGCCGAATTTATCGAGGCGCTGCTTAACGAGCCTACGAGAGCGGACGCTGCCGGTCGTAAACCCGGCAGAAAATTTGTAGTTAAGGACCTGAGGATTTTTATCAATACGATAACGAAAAGCCTTGATACGCTGAAACGCTCCGGAATAGATGCGGAGTACGCTCAGGACGAGCTGGAGACGGAGACGCTGCTGACAATAAGGATACCCAAAGCGGCATAGACAGAATATAGGGTCAATTCTTATCAGCGCATTGAGTTCGGTTTCTCCTTTCAAAATAAATTTCAGAATAGCGGTAAGCTTTGCGCCGGTTGCTGCCCGGTAAAAGCGAGCCGCTGTTCTGAATGTTTGTAGGGAAGAGGGTATGTCAAATTTTTTTCACTTTCACAAATCTATTCTTTCCAAACTGAAGCACAAACGGGGTATTAGTCTTTAGTATAATCGTAGTGTCTGTAAGCGTTTCGCCGTTAATTTTTACTCCGCGTCCTTGAATGTTCCGACGGGCTTCACTGTTAGACGCCGCAAAACCTACCCTGCATAGCAGTTCTGTAACAGGCAAATCCGTTTCCGTTACAGTGTATTCCGCCATAGATTGAGGCAGTTCTCCGGAGGCAACGCTTTCATAATGCCGTTTAGCGTTTTGGGCTGAGTATGAATTATGATACATTTCGGTGATCATAAAAGCGTACCGCAGATGAGCCCGCCTAATATCTGTACGTACAAGATTTTCAGCATCTGACCTGAGTATATCCGTAGTCAGGACAAAATAGTCCGCAAGCAAACCGTCCGGTACGCGCATAGCTTTTTCAAACATAATCTCCGGAGGTTCGTCAATGCCGATATAATTATCTAATGATTTGCTCATTTTGTCTTTCCCGTCTAAACCGGGCAGCAGAGGGAAAGTGATAACTTCCTGCGGCTTTTGTCCGAAATCATTTTGCAAAGCCCTGCCTACCAATAAATTAAATGTTTGGTCTGTGCCGCCGACTTCAATATCGGCGTTAAGCGCAACCGAATCATATCCCTGCATAAGAGGGTACAGCATTTCGTGCATAGAAATCGGGAGATTTTGTGATAATCGATTATGGAAGTCATCCCGCTCCAAAATTCGCGCTACTGTGTATTTAGAACATAATCCGATTACATCGTGAAAGTTCATCTTTTCCAGCCACTCGGAGTTATAAGCTATTTCGGTTTTGCCTGGGTCTAAAATCTTGGTAACCTGCTTGAAATAGCTTTCTCCGCCGGTACGGGTCTCATCAAGTGTAAGAGGAGGACGAGTTTTATTACGTCCGCTCGGGTCGCCGATCATAGCGGTGAAGTCACCGATTACAAAGACTATACGGTGTCCTAATTCCTGAAATAGCTTCAGTTTCCGTAATACTACCGAATGTCCTAAATGCAAATCAGGGCGGCTCGGGTCTGCACCCATTTTTACTGTCAATCGTTTGCCGGACTTGAGCCGGTCAAGCAGTCCTTGTTCGGATACGATTTGTACCGCTCCGTTTTTAATTTGTGCCATAACTTGTTCCGCGTTAATATAGATACCTCCTTTTTTGTAAAAAATTAAAGCGACCGGAAAGCCAAGAAAAGCTTTCCGGTCGCCATACGTTCAAATCAAGGTTTTCAATTACCTCAATACAGCATATAGGATGGAAAGCCCGGTTCGATAATACGACACGGACGGATAAGGCAGATACGAACAAATGATATTGTAGTTTCGCATAATCTTTCCTCCTAATTGATATTATCAAATAATATAATAGAAATCCACCGGTTTGTCAATTTAATTTTTAAGCAAAAAAATATCCAGGGATTAGTAACGCTTTGGCAGATTTCTGCGTAGTATGTGCCAGACGGGAGAACCCGTCGAGTACATTATGTAAGAAAGGCGAAAGAATTATGGCGATGACAATGAAAATCCACAAAGGCAATACGTCGTGCGGGTGCGTTAACGGCGCAAACAGAGGCGTACCGATGATATGCTACCCGCTTTATCCTCCGTGCGGAGGCTGGGCAGGCGGAGGGAATGGGTGCGGCTGTGACTGCGGATGCGGTTGTAACGGCGGCGGCACAGGCGGTCACGTGCTTGCATATGCGAACGCTCAGACCGCGTGCAGTACGGCTCCGATAACATTCAACGCGAATACCGCAGAGGATGGCGGAGCAATCAGCCACATTCCCGGCGGAGCGGAGTTTGTAGTGACACAGCCGGGACAGTATTTGGTAAACTGGTCGGTTACACCCACGCCCGGTCAGGGCGGCGGAGTAGGAAACAGCTACACTTTCCTTATTCCCGGTTTCCCGGAAACGGTTGCCTCCGGTACTGAAGGCACTGCCGGTTATGACGGTACCGTGCATAACTCCAATGTACTTACGCTAAACGCGGGCGATGTAATCACGCTGATTCCATCGGGCGAGACATACGGGGTCTGCACCGACATCAACGACGCGGTAATAGACATCACTAAGATTGCGTAAAAAGCCGAAAAACTTATAAGACGGCGGGGACAATCCGCCGTCTTATATTTTAATTTATGAGTGTGTTATTTATCTAACGCCTCCGCTATGAGGCGGTATTTCTCATCGTGCTGAGCGGCAATAGCGGCATCCATAGCGGCGATTTCAACGTCGGAGTATCCGTTTGCCCGTGCGAGTTCCGCATCGGTCTTAGCCGGAGGATTATCGCACAGCGCAACAAAAAGCCCGCTGTTCGGAACGGAATGCAGTGACGTCACAAAACCGCGCGACTGCCATTCAGTTAATGTTTCTTTGTCAGAGATAACAGCGTAAATATCGCTATCAAAGAACGCCGCGAAGAGCGGCTCATCACCGGCAATATCAGTGCTTTCCGCAATCGGAACAAACTCCGCCTGAGTTTTGCCGTTGCCGTCATAGTCCGGAAGAATTTCGGTCAGGTAGCTTTCGGCGGAGCTGACATCAAATAATTTTTCGTCAACCCAATTCGTATTATAAACCGCAACTTTCCAGTCGTAATGGATTTCCGTGATGTTGCCGTAAACGCTCAGTGCCGCGAACGTAAGCACGGCTACACCGAGCATCCAGTACCATTTGTAGTGATACCAAAATGCATTTTCAAGCCAGACGGCGAATTTTTGAAGTCTGTTCATCTGTACTGCTCTGGTTACTGAGCCTTGAAAGAGTCTTTAAGCGCAGCGGCACGGTTGAAAACCAGAGCGCCGGGCTTGCTGTCTTTGGCGTCCGCAACGAAATAGCCAAGCCGCAGGAATTGGAACGCATCGCCCGGTTTTGCGCCGGCAAGGGAAGATTCTAATTTACAGCCGGTAAGTACTTCAAGGGAATTTGGGTTTATAAGCTCCAAATAATCTTTGCCGTCCGAATCCGGATCAGAGTCGGTGAACAGGCGGTCGTAAAGGCGAACCTCCGCATTTACGGCGGCGGATGCGTCCACCCAATGGATTGTGCCGCGAACCTTGCGCCCGTCAGGAGTGTTGCCTCCTTCTGTGGCCGGATCGTACTCTGCAAGAACCTCCGTAACATTGCCGTTTGCGTCAGTGTTGTATCCCGTGCATTTTACGATGTACGCGCCTTTAAGGCGAACCTCGTTCCCGACGAACAGCCGGTTGTATTTCTTGGGAGGGTCAGCCGCGAAGTCATCCTGCTCAATCCACAAACTGCGGGAGAAAGCAACTTTGCGGGTTCCGGTGGCTTCGTTTTCCGGATTGTTTTCAATACTAAAAAACTTCGTTTCGCCTTCTGGCATATTCGTGACGGTCAGCTTCAGCGGTCGGATGACCGCCATAGCTCGGGCGGCGTTAGCGTTAAGGTCTTCGCGCAGACAGGCTTCCAATAAGCTGTGATCCACAACGCTGTAGGCTTTAGCGATGCCGACGCGCTCACAAAAGTCGTTTATAGAAGCGGATGTATAACCGCGCCGGCGCAGTCCGCGAATCGTAGGCATACGCGGATCATCCCATCCGTCCACTAATTTGTTTTCTACAAGATACCGCAGTTTTCGCTTACTCATCACTGTATAATTGATGTTCAGGCGCGCGAACTCTATCTGTCTGGGCTTGCACGAACCGTCAATATTGTTGACTACCCAGTCATAAAGCGGACGGTGATCTTCATATTCAAGCGAACAGAGACTATGTGTAACGCCCTCGATTATATCTTGAATCGGGTGAGCAAAGTCATACATCGGGAAAACGCACCAAGAGGTTCCTACATGGTGATGGTCGATATGGCGTATACGGTACAAGACAGGGTCGCGCATATTAAAATTGCCGGAAGCGAGGTCAATTTTTGCGCGCAGAGTATACTTGCCGTCCGGGTATTTGCCGTTTTTCATCTCTTCAAAAATTCTAACGCTATCCTCAATCGGGCGGTCGCGGTACGGACTGACTGCGGGGCGTTTAAGGTCGCCGCGCTTGTCCGCGAATTCTTCCGCGGTGAGTTCGCATACGTAAGCTAACCCCTTTGTTATCAAGCGGACGGCATATTCGTAAGTCTGCTGAAAGTAATCGGAGCCGTAAAAAAAGCGGTCGTCCCAATCCCATCCGAGCCAGCGGATATCCTCTTTGATAGCGTCAACAAATTCCTCGTCCTCTTTAGCGGGGTTTGTATCGTCCATACGCAGGTTGCAAATGCCGCCGAACTTCACGGCAGTGCCGAAATCAACGCGAACGGCTTTCGCGTGACCTATGTGCAGATAGCCGTTAGGCTCCGGAGGGAAGCGCGTATGCACGGTTTGCCCATAAAAACGTCCGCCCGGAGCGATGTCTTCCGCAACAAATTTTTCTATAAAGTTGTCTGTGTTTTCAGATTCGGCAATAAACTTCTCATTTTCCATCTTGCATAATCCTCCGAAGTAGTGTAGAATAGTATACACCCGTTTGGGAAGAATATCAAGAAGAATTTCACATAACGGCAATATTTTAATTTGCTGATCGGAGCAGAAGATATGAGGTATGACGCAATTATAATCGGCGGAGGACCTGCCGGCATTTCCGCCGCGCTGACATTATCAAATATGGGACGCAAAAGCGCGATTATCGCGACAGATTATAAAGATTCCGGTCTATATAAAGCTAAGCGTATAAATAATTACCCGGGAGCTAAGGCGATAAGCGGAGAAGAACTGCTCACGTTGATGTATGACCAACTCTCAGGCGCTGACGGAGTTACATTGATTCGGGGTCTTGCAACCAACGCGGTTAAGAATAAGAAAGGTTTTATGGTTACGGTCGGCGCAGATGTTTATGAATCTTCGGTTTTGATTATGGCTATAGGGATCGGCGGAATGGAACTTCTGCCGGGCGAAGCGGAGATGATAGGTCACGGAGTAAGTTACTGTGCGGTCTGTGACGGCGGTTTATACAGAGGGAAAAAAGTTGCGGTCATAAAGCTGCGCAGTGATTGTGATGAGGATATAGCGATTCTTAAACGCTTTAAGTGCGAGATAATCGAAATCAATAACTTAGAGGAAAATTTAATAAGGCGCGGCGATATATCGTGCGTGTTTATATTCCGGAAATCTCTTGCAATCAACACGTTTATGCCGGGATTAAAGTTATCAAACGGAATCAATACTAATATTGACGGAGTATTCGCCGCCGGGGACTGTATCGGCAATCCTCTTCAAATAGCAAAAGCGGTAGGTGAAGGGCAACTTGCGGCATACCGTGCAAACGAACAGTTGACTGCAAATAACAATAATTATTTATAATCCGATTGGATGCGGCAAAAACAAAAGTGGAGGTTATCAGATGGAAAAAGAAATTCTTAATTTAACAAAAGACACAATGGAAGAAGCGGTAGCGGAGGGTTTGACACTTGTCGATTTTTGGGCGGACTGGTGCGGTCCGTGTAAGATGCTTGCGCCCATACTTGACGAGCTTTACGAGGAACGCGGCGATTTCAAACTTGCTAAAGTGAACATTGACGAAGAACAGGAGCTTGCGGAGGGCTTTGGAATACAGAGCATTCCGACAGTAGTTTTGTTCCGCGACGGCAAGGCAGAGCTCGCGGCGGTTGGTATGCGCGGCAAAGAAACATATGAGGAAATGCTCGACACGGACTTTAACGCTCAGGAATGAAACTTTTATCACAGGAACTGCTTAACGGTAAAGAGCTCCGACCGCTGATGACGCGGCTCGGAGCCAATGCCGCGTTGCTTGTAAGCGGAGCTGACGGCGTTCATACCGCGCACATTGCCGCCGCTTTGCGTCAGATTACAGAGCGTCCTGTTGTGGTCGTTGCGCCGGACGAAACGGAGGCAGGACGCTTCCGTTCAGATATTGACGCGATTACAGGCGAGGATACATATTTTCTTGCTTCAAGGGAGTTTACTTTTCACGATGCGGAGATAATCAGCCGTGACGGCGAACACGAGCGCATACGCACGCTTTATGCCGCGCAAACAGGTGAAGCCGGAGTGATTGTAGCAACGCCTGACGGACTTCTTCAGAGAACGATGAACGAAGTTCCGGCACAGAGCGTCAGTCTTGGTGAAAATATCAAGCCCGACGACCTGTTAAAAAGGCTCGCTGAGTTAGGCTACGCGCGCTCGGAGCAGGTAGAAGGTATCGGACAGTTCGCGCGGCGCGGCGGAATCATAGATATATTCAGTCCGGCGGGAAGTCTGCCGATGCGCATAGAGTTCTTAGGTAATGAGATTGACAGAATCGGTGTATTCGATCCGGAAACTCAGCGTGTGATAGAGAATTACAAGTCCGCAGTGATTTTGCCATGCGCGGAGACTTTGCCGGGACTGACTGAAAACTTTGCCGACGCGCTTCAAGAGCTTTATGGCAAAATCGCGCGCCGTAACAATACCGGCGAGCTTAAAGAACGGGTAACCGCCGACTATAACCGTGTCTGTGACGGGCTTAAATTAGAAACCGCCGACCGCTATATGGGGCTTATTTACGGAGATAAGATTACGCTGGGCATTGATTATATACCGGACAATGCGATAGTGATCCTTCGTGAACCTAACCGCTTAGCCGAGCGCGCGAAGAACTATTTATGGCGAATGAACGAGGACATTTCGGCGCTTTTAGAGGGCGGTATCCTGTGCGGTGATATAGCGCGGTTTAACGGCGAATGGGATGCGTGTATCGGGGATTTCATAAAGGCAAGCCGTACCGTGCTGATGGTCGATACTTTTCGAGGCGGAACGTATCCGTTGAATCCGCGTATTACGCTTACTCTTACCGCAAAGCACTTGCCTGGTTACGGCGGATCTCTGCCGACTGCGCTTGACGATATTAGGCGTTATACTGACGACAAGTTTCGCGTCGTCGTACTCTGCGGTGATGAGCAGAAAGCCCGTGCTATGTATGATTTGCTGTCAGATTCGGATATACCTGCGTTTATTGATTTCAAACTGTCGCAGCTGCCGGAAAAGGGACATTGCGCAATTACGCTCAGCGGACTGTCCGCAGGTATGGAGTATCCTGCAATGTCTATGGCTGTCATTACGGAAGGGCAGGTATTCCGCAATGCAGGAAGCGTTGACGCGCAGTTAAGCCGGGCGGCAAAGCGCCGCCGCAGCGGGGTATCTGCCAAAAACAAGAAGTCACTTACAAGCTATACAGACCTTTCGGTAGGCGACCTTGTCGTACATGAGGTACACGGAATCGGACGGTTTCTCGGAATGAAACAGCTTGATGTAGACGGAGCGCGCAAGGAATACATACAAATCGCCTATCGCGGCACAGACAGAGTTTACGTTCCCGCAACCCAGCTTGATATGGTCAGCAAGTATATCGGAGGAGGCGGCGGGGATAACGAACAGGTTCGGCTGTCTAAGCTCGGCGGAACGGACTGGGTAAAAGCTAAAGCGCGCGCAAAAGCCGCCGCAAAAGACCTCGCGGACGGGCTGATAAAACTCTATTCCGAACGTCTGCAGCGTCCCGGTCATCCGTTTGCATCCGACAGCGGCTGGCAAAGGGAATTTGAGGATGCGTTCCCGTACAATGAAACCGACGACCAAATCAAAGCAGTTGACGAAATCAAACGCGACATGGAGAAATCTATTCCGATGGATCGTCTATTATGCGGTGACGTGGGATTCGGCAAGACTGAAGTTGCGCTTCGCGCGGTGATGAAGTGTATAGCGGATAACCGTCAGGCGGCAATACTGGTTCCGACAACTGTTTTGGCTCGCCAGCACTACATTACGGCGTCGCAGAGGTTCGCTAAGTTTCCGGTTACGATAGAGGTTTTAAGCCGGTTTCAAACCTCCGGGCAAATATCCAAATCGCTGAAAGCAATCAAATCCGGCGGCGCGGACATCGTAATAGGGACGCATAGGATGCTAAGCAAGGATATAGAATTTAAGAATCTTGGACTGCTTATAGTAGACGAGGAACAGCGGTTCGGCGTATCGCATAAAGAAAAACTTAAACAGCTGACAAAGCAAATAGACGTACTTTCGATGTCCGCAACACCGATTCCGCGCACGCTGAATATGGCGCTTGCCGGATTGAGAGATATGAGCAGTATTGAGGAACCGCCAGCCGGACGGTTCCCGGTGCAGACATACGTACTTGAACACGACTGGAGTGTTCTTTCCGATGCGATACGGCGCGAGGTCGGGCGCGGCGGGCAGGTGTATTATCTGCACAACCGGATTGAGACCATCGACCGCACGGCGGCAAAGCTCCGTGAAATGCTCGAAACCAACGCGGGTGACATTCGTATTGCTGTAGCGCACGGAGGAATGGGCGAAGAGGAGTTAAGCGACGTTATGGAACGCGTCAGTTCCGGCGACGTACAAATTCTTGTATGCACAACGATAATTGAAGCGGGAATTGACATCCCGAACGTAAATACGCTTGTTATTGAGGACGCCGACAGACTCGGACTTGCGCAGCTGCATCAGATTCGCGGACGCGTAGGCAGAAGTACGCGTCACGCGTTCGCGTATTTTACATACCGAACCGGAAAGGTACTAAGCGAAATCGCTCAAAAGCGGCTGAGTACAATCCGTGAGTTCGCGGCGTTCAACAGCGGGGTAAAAATCGCGTTGCGTGACTTGGAGATTCGCGGCGCGGGCAATCTGCTTGGCGCGGAGCAAAGCGGACATATGACGGGGGTCGGATTCGATATGTACCTGAAACTGCTTGAAGAAGCGGTACTTGAGGAAAAGGGCGAGCCGATAAAGCGCAAACCTACTTGCAGCGCAGATCTTAGTGTCTCCGCAAATATCCCGGAAAAATATATCCCCAGTGCAGAGCAGCGTATGGACATATACCGCCGCATTGCGCTTATAGATGACAAAGAAGAAGCGGACGATATGGAGGATGAACTGACCGACCGCTACGGCGAGCCTCCTGACGGAGTGCGGGAGCTTATTCAGGTCGCGCTTCTGCGCGGCGAAGCTGCCGCAATCGGGGTAAGTGACGTCAGTCAAAAAGGCGGAAGCTTGCTGTTCAAATTCACGGAACTCGACGGCGCGAAGATAACCGTACTGCTTGCAGACCGTACGCTTGCCAAGCGAATCAAAATAGAGCGGAACGCGAACGCTCCGCTAGTGTCAATGAAATTGCAGTCAGGCAAGAACGTCATTGAAGAAGCTCTGACATTTGTAAGGATGTTGGGGGAGTAGACATAGTATGACGTACTTGTAAGAGTTTTGTCGATAGATAAATACATTAAAAGATTATATTGTTTATTAAATGTTATTAAGAATTGAAACTATTCGTGGTTTGACTTTTTGCTCTATCTCTGCTGAATCGTTTATCTCATCATATTCAAAACCATTTAGGTCAAATGGAACGCTGTCGCTCTTGTCAACATTTTTTTGGAAATAGAAAATAACATTACCAGTGTTAATGTGTTTGAGCGCATGTCCGACTTCAACCATAACATTGTGACGAGACCCAGAAAGGTCTGCAATAAAAATATCGCTTGTTGATAATTCGCGATACATCACAGTTCTAATATTGAATGTTCCCGTCACTCGTGTCCCCATATCAACAAGTTCTAATTCTAGGTCATCTTCAACGACTTTTTTTATTGCTGCTAACCTGTGTTGGGCATTTGCTTTTTCGTTGCTTGTATCATCAGGATACCACCTTGCTAAAAATACTTTTTTAGGAATGTTGTCGTAAACTTTATCAAAGATATTGACAATGTCATCTATGCCAACGCTTTTTGCTTCTGCAATATGATTTTTTGAAGCCCATTTAATAAAACTGTCGTATTTGTTTTTGTCTGCTAATTTGTAATATGCCAGCGCTCCAACAAAAGAAGGGTTTTCTGTGGGTGTAGCGATGTTTGCATCGTTTAAGGCGTTGTCAACAGCCACCATTTCTTTTTTAACATCATCAACAGCAGTTGCTTCACTTATTAAGTTTTCTTTCAGCAGATACCTGAACAACTCCGTAAAAAAAGAATATTTAGTTTCAAACACCAAATTTTTGATATGCGTGAAACAGGCAAAATCAAGTTTTTCGGTGCCGCAAAGCAATTCACGGGTGCAATAATAATGCCATCCGAACGGCTGGTTTCTCTTAAGGGTACTATCAGCAAAAACTGTGGTGCTTTCGATTATTATCTTTATGCTCTGCTCTAATTCTAACGGTATTTGTTTGGAATTGATATTGTGAAATATTGCTCTCGAATTGTTTTTTGCTTCTTCATAATTTGGAAAAACAATTATACAAAAAGGAATTAAAATATCATTCGTCAAATATTCTGCCGCACTTAACCTGTGGTTTCCGTCAATTCGTTTCATTATCTTACCATTTTTCTGTTCATCAAATTCAAATTGAGCAACTTTAATATGCCGTCGGTCATCAATTAACTTGTTATCATCGGCACGAAAATTTATTTTTACTTTTCCGACTTTTTGATTAAAACCCTTATCAGCAGAGTTAACTTTTGATAAAAGTTCATTATATTCATCTTCTTCTGACAAGCCTAAATTCATAGATAATATAACTTCGGGGAAAAAGACATATTCTCCTTGTTCCAAAAAGTCCTTCATCTCATCTTTATGTTCTTGTAGTAAATCACGCTGTATTTTATTATCAATCTCAGAAGCTAAAGCCAAAGCTTTTATGCTTGCAATGCCACGCAAACACAAATAATTGTCCATAACCTTTGAAAGAGTTCCGCTTAATTTCATAATTTTCCCTCTTTATATCAAACCAAAATATTTTTCAAAGAAAGCAAGCAATTTATCAATAACCGTTTGTTTTCTCTCGGCTCTGTTGCCACCGCCGAAACGAGAAACAGGAGGCAAGATTTTATCAATATCTGTTCCCGTTGTTTTTATTATTCCATCTCTGAAAGCGTTATCAACAAGGCGGCGAGCTTCATCATTTTTTAATTTTTCGGTTTCTATTAAATCTGCAATGTCTTTTTCCTTTTGCTCCGCAACAAACTTTTTCCAATCTTTGTTGACGTCACTGCTTGCGTTTATTCGAGAAATAAAGCCTTCAATCAGTTCTTTCTTGCTTCTCAGCTGAATACTTGCGTCAACAGCTTTTTGTATATCGGTCAGAATGCTCTTGTCTTTACAGTTTGAGTTATGATATTTGGCAACAAGCATTAAAATATAATCAATGTTTACTTCTATCTGCTTGATTAGCTCTATTTCAAAGACTATATCTTCGTTGATGTTTTCTTTGTCGTTGCCACCCTTATTAGCGTATTTCTGATATAAATCAAGATACATGCTTTGGTAATCTTGAAAATCTCGTGCTGATAGTATTTCATTGCCTGCAAAATCATCAAACGCTGTCAAAATGTTTTTTAGCCTTAAAATCAAACCAAAAAGGTTTATAAAGTCTTTCTCGTTTTGTTCTCCAATAATCTGAACACTGAGCGGGAATGAAAAATTCAATTGCTCAATAAGGTCTCTATAACCAAGCTTTTGTGTGTTATTTTCCTCATAGCCGTTATAATACTCGTCATATGTTTTGAGTAGCACAACTCCACTCGCCTCTTTATCACCGAAAAGAGAAAGAGCTTCGTTTGTTGCATCTTCAAGGTTGCGGAACGATACAATATTGCCGTATGTTTTAACGCTGTTAAGAATGCGGTTTGTACGTGAAAACGCCTGAATAAGTCCATGTTGCCGCAGATTTTTATCAACCCAAAGGGTGTTAAGCGTTTTAGCATCAAAGCCTGTCAGGAACATATTAACAACAATCAGCAAATCAACTTCACGGTTTTTCACTCTTTGCGACAGATCTTTATAGTAGTTTTGGAATTTATCCGCAGAAGTATCAAATTTTGTTACAAATATTGTGTTGTAATCGGCGATTGCAGAATCTAAAAAGTCACGGCTGTTTTTATCAAGTTTTGTGTTATCAAAATCTTCGTCAACTTCTTCTTCATTCGCGGCATAACTAAAAATAGTTGCAATTTTTAAGTCGTTGACTTGTTTTTTGAACTCGTCGTAATAAAGTTTTGCGGCGGCGATACTTGAAACGGCAAAGATTGAATTAAACCCTGAAAGCCGTTTACCGCCTTTCTCATAATGTTCGTTGCGTTTTGTTTTTTGGTCGAAATGTTCAAGAACATACTTGACAATTTTGCTTATTCGATCACTATCAAGCAATGCCTTTTCCGTATCAACAGCGGAAACATCTTTGTCTTTAATGTTCTCTTTTTCTTTTACTGTGGAAATAAAATCAATTCTAAAAGACAAAACATTACCGTCATTTATTGCATCTACGATTGTGTATGTATGCAATTTATCGCCGAAGGCTTGCTCCGTCGTGCGAAGCGTGGGGTTGCCGCCGCTCCCTGCATTTACTGCAAAAATAGGCGTTCCTGTAAAGCCGAAAATATGATAATTATTAAATGCTTTTGTGATTGCGGTGTGCATTTGCCCAAATTGTGAGCGATGGCACTCGTCAAATATCAGAACAACGTGTTTATTGTAAATATCGTGATTTTTATTTTGAGAGATAAAGACATTCAGCTTTTGTATTGTCGTGACAACAATCGGCTGATTTGTTTGTTTGCTTTTAAGTATTGCGCCATTCGGTTTGGTTAATTGCTCAGACAACACATTGGTGCTTGCGTTTCCGTTTGTGCTGCCTTTAGCAAATTTGTCGTATTCTTTCATTGTTTGATAGTCAAGGTCTTTTCTGTCCACGACAAAAATAACCTTGTCTATAAACGGCATTTGCGTTGCAAGTTGCGCGGTTTTGAAAGAAGTCAGCGTTTTGCCACTGCCTGTTGTGTGCCAAATATAGCCGCCTGCGTCAACCGAGCCTGTTTTTTGTAGTTCGTTGAAATTGTTATGCGGCTTAAAATACGCTCGGTTGCTGCTATTTGATACGGTCGCATAACAAGAAGCTCATCGTCGCTGTTAAATACGCAGAAGCGAGTGAGTATATTCAAAACGGTGTGCTTGGCAAAAAAGGTTTTTGCAAAGTCAACAATGTCGGCAATTATTTTGTTGTTTCCGTCTGCCCAAAAAGATGTAAATTCAAATGTGCTGCTTGTTTTTTTGCGGTTGCGTTTTTCTGTTTTGCTTTGCTCTTCAATGTGTTTATCGCGTGTTGTGTTGCTGTAATATTTTGTGTGCGTTCCATTACTGATTACAAATATCTGAATATATTCATACAGCCCTGAACCCGCCCAAAAACTGTCACGCTGGTAACGCTTTATTTGATTGAACGCTTCCTTAATTAAAACGCCACGGCGCTTTAATTCAATATGTACCAAAGGCAAACCGTTGACCAAAATGGTTACATCATAGCGGTTATCATAGTTGCCGTCATTATTTTCATATTGATTGATAACTTGCAGGCTGTTGTTGTGGATATTCTTCTTGTCAATTATGGCAATGTTTTTGGTAATTCCGTTATCAAGCCTAAAACTGTGCCGTTCGTCAACTTGCACTTTCCTTGTTTTTTCAATAATACCCTCGTTTTTGTTTGTGAGATACTCGTTGCAAAACCGTTCCCACTCACTGTCATAAAACTTATAATCGTTGAGCTTTTCAATTTGCACACGCAGGTTTGCAAGCAAATCTGCTTCTTGCGTAATATTTATATACTCGTATCCTTGCTGACCGAGCATTGCAATGAACTCCCGCTCCAAAGCCGCTTCACTTTGATAGTCTGTGGAGCATTTTGCCTGCGGTGTATATTCAGACACCACCGTTTGCTCGTTTGTGGTTGCAATGATGTTGTAACTGCTCATTGATTTTAACTCGCCTCCTTGAATGTTAGTAACTGATTGCGGTAGTATTCATACTGCTTTTTTCGTGCTTCAATTTCGGCAGGTAAGCCGCTTTGCAGGTCGTTTGTGATCACCTCGAACTCGTCGAGGATTGCGACAATTCGGGCTTGTTCTTCGAGGCTGGGCAATGGCACAATAATATCTTCTAATTTTTTTGGTGTTACTTCAATAACTTTTGTGCCGTGGGCAATTTTTCGTTTCTGTTCAAAAAATGCCGACGTTTGCAACCAATAAGCTAAATACTTTGGGTTTTGCTCGTGCTTAATAATTGCTGTGTGTCCGCCTGTAACAATATCTTCATCGCCGAGCCAAGCAACGCATTTACAAACATCTTCAATATTTTCGCTTGTAACCGCAACAATCAAATCGCCTTTGCTTACGGTTTTCAGCCCTGCGGCAAGTTTTGGCGAAACAAAAGATTTTGTTGTGTCCGCAAAAGTGCCGTAGTATGTG
>JAITQY010000172.1 GCA_031288675.1 Oscillospiraceae bacterium
TGACAAGAGTGACCGCTTTGTTTCCGCGCCCGGCGTACTCGGTAAGATATATTGCCGCGAATACACCTAACGGAACGGCGATTATAAGTGAAGCCAGCGTCATTATCACGGTAGAAATCAGCGCCGGCATAAGAGATACGTTGACACTGTTGTATTTGAACTCAAAAAGTGAAGGCTTGATATGCGGGACGCCTTTTACAAGGATAAATCCAATTAAAAATACAAGAACTGACAAGGTTAACGCCGCCGCAAGCCATGTAACGGCTGAGGCAAAGATTTCAAAAAACTTTTTCTTATTCTTCATATAATCTCACAAGGTAATAAAATAGTAAACGGAGAGTGATTATTTGCCGCTATAAACCCTTACGGCGTTTAGAGTTAAACGCAGAGAGGCTCAGGTTGATAATAAGTATGAACACAAACAGGACTACGCCTGTGGCAATCAGAGCTTCACGGTGAAGCTCCGCCGCATAACCCATCTCGATTACGATGTTAGCGGTCAGAGTACGGACGCCTTTGAAAAGTGATACGGGCATTCTGGCTTGGTTTCCGGCAACCATTATTACCGCCATAGTTTCGCCGACAGCGCGTCCTATACCAAGTACTACTGCGGCAAGGATGCCTGACTTTGCGGCGGGCAGAACGACGAAGAATACGCTGCGGTAGTGTCCTGCGCCGAGCGCTAACGCGCCTTCATAGTATTGCTCGGGAACGGCGCGAAGCGCGCTTTCCGTAAGCCCGATTACGGTCGGCAATATCATAATTCCGAGCAGGATACACGCGGACAGTATGCTGTTTCCGGTTAAAGGCACTATAGCCACCATTCCGAAGAAACCGTAGACGACGGACGGGATGCCGGCTAAAAGTTCTACGCCGGGCTTAACTATCTTGTATATTTTCTTAGGGCAGACCCGCGCGAGAAATACCGCGGTAAGTACGCCTACCGGAACCCCGATGATTACGGCTCCGGCAGTAACGTACAGGCTTCCGACTATCATCGGGAATATTCCGAACGCCGGAGGGATGTCAGACGGAGACCATTCCCTGCCGAGCAGGAATTTGAAAAATCCGATTTTGCCTATAGCCGGCAGTCCGTTGGCGAACAGAAACAGGCATATAAGCGCTACCGCCAAAATAGAGCTTAGCGCGGAGATTAAAAACACCGCGCTCATAGCTCTTTCCTTAAATTTGGCTTTGACGCTCACTGCACTTCGTTCCATTTGAGCGTCTCTCCTGTGAAGATGCTTTTGACTTGATCTTTTGTAAGATTATCCGCCGGATTGCCGTTGTTCACGATAACTGCGATGCCGTCCAGAGCGATTGTGGTGGAGGTCAGCACGGCAAGTTCGCTGTCTTTAAGTTCGCGGCTTGCCATACCGATGTCGCAAGTGCCGTCCATTGCGGCGGTCATTCCCGCGCTGGAGTCGCTCATTTGGATTTCGATTTCCGCGCCGGAATTAAGAGCAGCGTAGGCTTCTTTAAGCTTTTCCATTACCGGGGTAACGCTGCTGGAACCTGCTACTACAATCTTTCCGCTTGGTTTGTTTCCGGAGTATTCCGGAGCGTTGTCGTCAATGGTGATATAACTTTTGCCGACGACAGCCTGACCCTCAGCGGAGAGAATAAAATCAACGAAGTCCTTAGCGAGACCGGTAAGTTCGCCGTTGTAGGCGATATTAAACGGGCGCGAAATTTTGTACGTTCCGTTTTTTACATTGCCGGTGGAGGCAGTAACGCCGTCGATTTGCAGCGCTTTAACAGTGCTGTTAAGCGAACCGAGCGAGATGTAGCCGACAGCGAATTTATCTCCTGCGATGTTCGTCATCATAACGTCTGTTTGCTTTGCAATAATCGCGTCTTTGGTGGTCATATCCTTTTTGCTGCCGTCGTCTCCTTTGACCTCTACGCCAAAGAGTTCGATGAACGCGCCGCGCGTTCCGGAACCGTCCTCACGCGATACAACGGAAATTGCCTTTCCGGTATCAAACGAACCGGCAGAGGTGGATGAGCCGCCGGACGCTCCGCAGCTTGCGAAAATTGCAATCAGCAGAAGTGAAGATACGGCGATAAGTATTTTTTTCATGAATAATTTTCTCCTTTTTTGTTTGTTCACCGTAATAGTATTGTAAAATTATATAGCCTAAATGCACGCTAATGTAAAAACTGTGTAAAATTATAGAGTTATGCGGATAGGAAAAGGAAATAGTCGGCAGTCAACAGTCGTGAGTCGGCAGGGGACGGGGGATGCACCCTACGGGGGACGAGGGAAACGATGAACGTTAATCATTAAATATTAGTCATTAATCATTACACAAGTATTATAGCACAAGGTTTCTGATTTGTCAAGAGATAAATTTTGTGTAATCGTAAATAATTTGTGAACAGCGCAGAGAAAATTTGACTTCTGAGAGGGAAATGAAATTTGTGTTGACATAGAATGGAAAGTGTGTTAATATTTTGTTAATTAGGCTGATAGCGCCTGAATCAAATATTTTTGGAGGATACACTAATGTCTAAGAAACTTACGGCACTGATCGCGGTCGTTATGTGTATAGCGGTTTTGTTCGCGGCGTGCGGAGGCAGCACTACCAATACAGACGGAGGCGAAGCCGGAGACGGCGTAAGCGCAGGGGAGTTCAAATCATATCATTTCGGAGTGAACACTTGGGGCAGCGGAGTTCCGGTGCTTGACCTGTTCGGAGACGAGGCGGAATACGCAATAGCGGCGTTCGGGATGACCGATACCCGTGCCAGCGATGACTTTACCGCTGATAAGGAGCTTCAAAATGCTCAGAACTTTGCGTCACAGGGCGTTGACGGAATGATTTTGCAGGGCGCGGCGGTTTCAACCGTACCGCAAATCGGAGAGCTTGCCAAGAGCGCTAAGATTCCGTTTGTGTTACACGTGTTCATCGGAGCGGACGATGATTTAGAGAAGCTTGCCAAGGATAATGAATATTTCGTCGGCGCTATTGACGCTGACATGGTACGCGACGGCGAGGAAATGGGCAAGGCGGCATATGAAAACGGCGCGCGTACGGCGGTTATTATCGGCGGAAACGTAGGCGACAATAATATGGATCAGCGTTCCGACGGTTTCCGTAAAGGCTTTGAGGCGTTAGGCGGCAAAGTAATTGATGAGGCGCGCTGCACAGATAACTCCGAGTGTTTGCAAAAAGCGACAACGATGCTTAACGCGCATCCGGACGCAGATGTTTTGTACGCGATGGTCGGCGATTATATTCCGGGTTCATTGCAGGCAATCAAGGATCTCGGGTTGGATACTAAAGTGTATATGTCTTGCGTCGATAAGGATTCGGCGGAG
>JAITQY010000057.1 GCA_031288675.1 Oscillospiraceae bacterium
TGAACAAGACACGATATATTGCGATTGTTGCGGTAAGTTTAAGTTGACTAAAAATTTTGTTCCCATAGTTAAGTGTCTCTCTGTGGACAAAGATAAGTATAGGCTTCTTTCCGGATATATTCGGGAACATACAGAACCGGCTTTGCAATATATATATATGACCGATACAACGCTTCATAGAGATGATGATTTTGAAAAACCGCTGCGGTCAGTCAAAGAACGCAGGAAACGAGACGCTTTGTATAAGATTGATCCTGTCTCTGTCCCTAATGATTGGTATGAAATGCTTTTATCAAGCAATATTCCATCGACCGTAGATGATAAAATAAATAAACTACTGTCTTTCATACAAAACGATATAACCGGAGGGCAAAATGCCCAATTTGCAACCGCTATATATTTAGAGAAAGATTATCCTATTTCTTATTGCCAAAACGAGCTTGAATTTCGTTCGGTTGTAAACTTTGCTTTACAAGAGGAACTCATTCGTCGCTATGAAGACAATAACATGTTAAAAAAATGCATATTTACCCCACTATCAGAAAAAGAATTTATAAATATTCTTATGAGTGACGCCACTATTTTTATTTCAATAACCCTCAAGGGATTAAGGCGTATAGAAGAAATGAAATCCGCCGTGTCTAATAATGTCTTTGTTGCTATGAGTTTTGACCCATCTCTAAACGACCTCTATAACAAAACAATACATCCTGCAATAAAAGAGGCATATTGCCGATTGAACCCTGTGCGGATGAAAGAAGAACAGCATAATGGTAATATAAATAACAAAATTATTACCGAAATCAAAAAGAGTAGATTTATTATCGCGGATTTTACCACGATGAGCGACGGTGTTTATTATGAAGCAGGATATGCGCACGGTTATGGGCTTCCTGTAATTTTTACTTGCCGACAAAGCGACTTTAAAAAAAACAAAAAAAAGGATAAACAAGGCGTTCACTTTGACATCAATCACGAAAATTTTATTCTTTGGGAATATAACATCAATGGTATCCCTTGTGTAATGGATGGAAGTAAAATGACAACACAAACGCTTAAAGATGCAATTATCTACCGCATTCAAGACACAATACTTACGCAGCAAGAATTACACCAACTGCCTCAACGCAGTGAGTTCCTCTCTGATAGTTGAAATATCATGGTTTAATGCGTAAGTCTCAAAAGATTCATTCTAAGTGAGGTTACTTATGAAAAAGATAATTTGCTTCAGCGGAATTGAAGCTCCGCAGGGCGTGGAGAGCGTTTCAGCGAACGGTAATGTTCCGGCGCACAACGTATATAACGCTATAGCGGACGGCAAATTGACAAAGGTTAAAGTTATGCCGCATACGGACTTGTTCGGACACGAGGGATACGCCGTGTGGCCGGGCGCGTTTGAATGCGAAATCGACGCAAACGGCTTTATCACGGGCGTTCAGCACTCGGACGAGCTGATTACCGGCTATAGTATTAAAGCCGCGCAGGACGGCGTTATTACGCTCGGTGTTGAGGAAACGCAATATAAGTTTGCGCCCGGCGCTCCCGTTTATATTGTTGAGAACGTTTCTGTAGTCGAGGACTATAAAACCACCGTCGAACAGCTCGAAACGGATTGGAGCGCGAACTGGTGGATAAAGCTCGACGATTACGGCAGGATTGATGAGATGTGGGTGTTCCGCCAAATGAGACGCGGTGAATTTGACCCGTTGCTTGCGGAAATTAAAAAGTTCAGGACGGACGAGGGTCCTGCTGTCAACGGAATGAGCATTGAATACACATACTTTGAGCCGGATAATACGAACGGCAGCAAACTTCCGGTCTTTGTTTGGTTTCACGGGCTGCACGGCGGAACGTCTGTGTGGACAAGTCACTTCGAGTGGAATCCGATTGCAAGCTGGGCAAATGAGAAATTTCAGTCTCAGTTCCGTGACGGAGGATGTTATATTATCGTACCTAAAGCTAACGAAGATTTGCGTCCCGGACACAATCAAACGTGGAACGGCAAACAGGTAGAGCCGTTTATCGCGGCGTTAGACGATTTCTTTACGAAGCACGCAAACGCAGATCCGGCGCACGTGTATGTCGGCGGGTATTCGATGGGCGGAATTATGACGTGGCTCGCGGCAGCCGCGCATCCCGAAAAATTTGCCGCCGCCCTGCCCTGCTGCGGATGCAGCGCTCCGGATGTTTTCAAACGTCAGCTTGAAAATCTTGAGAATCTGCCTGTATGGGCGCTTGTAGGCAAAGGCGACACCAATTGCGCTAATCAATTCGGGGAGCATATGCCGGCGCTTATTGAAGCGGCAAAAAAGAACGGTATAGAGTCAAGGTTAACGGTTTTGCCGAAGGGATATATGATGCCGGATGGCAAGACACGTATTCCTCACGACCACTGTGTCTGGATACCGATGTTCAATAATATGCTGTTCGACAGCGGCGCGCCGTATAGGGATAAAGACGGCTTGCCTGTACCGAGTACCGTAATTGACTGGCTGAATAAATACTGATGTTTAAGACCTACTTTATAAGAATACTGGCGGTGCTAAATGTAATTTTTGCCGTATATGTTTTCTTTGACGCCGGGCAAAGATTATCTGATAACCATACTGTAAACGGGAATTTAGAGAAAATTTGCGCGTCTGCCGGACTTATATACGACTCCGATACTGTAAGCGATGCGCCGGAATTTAGCTGGGTATTTACACGCGAGCCTGCGGACGAGCTTACATTTGTCAAGCGTCTGTTGGGCGATGATACTGCTGTACAAACGATCGGCGGAGGTATAGTGCAATACTCCGGCAATAGCGGAGAAGCTCTGTTCCGCGAGAACGGTACGTTTGAATTGTCTCTGCCGGATTTTGAGGTGCGTAACGGTCGGAGCAACAGCGCAAATGAGCTTGCGAACAGGTTAGAATTACGTTTGCGTAAGACAGACGAGCGTTCAGAGACGCTTACCTATGTGTTAGTTTACGATAAACGTGAGGTTTTCAACCAAACCTTTAAGTTTGAGTTCGGCGCGGAAAAAGGCGTCAAAATCAGCGGCACATATGCCTCCGGTGCAGCGATACGCGTTACGGAGTCGAAAAGTTCCGGCTTTGCTACGACCGCGCCCAGATTTTGGGATACGCTTTCTGAAAACGGATACCTAATAAGCAATATCTATTCTGCTGACGCAGGATATATATACGCGGAATATAAGTATACGGCGGCTTGGCGGTTCAGTACAGACGTCGGGGAGTTTATTTTTGCTGACGGCAAGATTATAGAGGGATGACCTGTAAATGAAATTTTCACTGCTCAACCGAAAAACATATGACACAGAACGCGGCAGAACTACCGAATCAAACGCGATATATGACTTGCTGATTGATAAGCTTGTCGGGGCGTTTGAGCCTAATTATGACCGTTCGGAGAACTTCCTGCATCTCTTGCGCGAACCGCCTCATCCTGAGAATATTCTTTACCGTCAGGGCGTACTGAAAGACTTTCTCAATAATCCTCAGCTGATGGATGATTTAAGGGAGTCATTCAAGAGCTATGACGATATGCGCCGCGACTGGCAAGAACTGCGCTCCGCAATGGGAACCTATTCTTCGCTTAAAACGACAGCCGAATTTATCTCGAATACTTTATCGCATTTTTCCGCCGTACGTGAGCTTACAGAAAGATATGAACTGCAATCTGAAGGGCTTAACGCCCTAAAAGCATGGCTTTTAGAGACGTCCAACGACAGCGCAATACGGGAACTATCCGAAATATGCGCCTTGTGGACACGCGATAACATTGCCGACTACGAATGGCAGCTTAACGCACGGCTTAGCGAAACTTTGCGCTTGGATTCCGTAAGTGTTTCCTCAGTTGCAGAGCTTACTGAAACATCGTTGCTAAAGAGGATTTTCACGAAGAAAACGGACTACGGAGCATTTGACCTTGGTGAATTTCACTCCGGCGAAGCGCATACAATGCTTAGCGGCGCAATTGATGAGGTTTATTTTGCGCTTACTACTATAGCCGGAGCGTTGTATGAGATTTTCCGCGGGTTGTCAGCAGAGCTTGATTTCTATGTTACAGCATCTAACTTCACTGAATATTTGCGGAAACGTGACATGGCAGTTGTATTTCCCGATATTGTAAGTTCGGGTATTAAAATAACAGAGGTATATGATCCTCTGCTGATTACGGAGGGGCTTAGTAAAGAGCAGATAGTCAGCAATGATTTTAAGCTTGGCGAGACCTCAAATTTGATTATCCGCGGGGAAAACGCCGCCGGAAAAACAAGCTTTCTGCGCGCTGTAGGTATCAGCGTAATTTTTGCTTCCGCCGGGTTGCCTGTATGTGCCGGAAGCGCAAATATTGCGTGCTTCCGCGCAGTATTTACGCAGTTTTCTAAGGCGGAGACGTTGTCGGCGCTTGACGAGGCGGGACGGTTTGAGCAGGAAGTCCGCGAACTGTCCGGAATAGTTCACGGAGAGCTTGCGAACTCCCTGATTATACTTAACGAGACGTTTCAAAGCACATCATACAGCGAAGCGTCATCCGCAATCGTTAAGATTTTACAGCGTATAGAGCGTGCGGGAGCGCGGTGGATATTTGTGACGCATCTGTCGCCGCTGCTTAACGCTCCCCCGTCTTCCTCGTCCGTTGCCGTAATGGAGAGCTATAGTTTGAGGTCAGAGTGAATGAAAACTTATAATAAGCTTGTGCGCGATTTGATTCCTCAGATTATAGAAGCTACAGGTCAAACTCCGGTTACGCGAAATTTAACTGACAAAGAGTATATAACAGAGCTTAAACGCAAACTTCAGGAGGAAACAAATGAGTACCTTGAAAGCGGCGAAATTATGGAGCTTTGCGATATTATAGAGGTTGTATATGCGTTGTCAGAAGCAACGGACGTAGGCATAGACGAGCTTCATCTGCTCCGCGAGAAAAAAGCGGAAGCAAACGGTAAGTTTAAGCAAAAAATTTACTTAGAGAGCGTGTTTTGAAATGAGTTGAGGGACTGAATTATGAGACTTTTTAAGATAGCGATAGCCGTATTGTTATTGATACTGGCGGCATACATAGCCAAAGAGCTGTTGACATCAAAAAAAGGCAATGCTGAAAAATGGCGCAGCGACGCGCTTGCATATGTTGATGAAATAATAGCGCAATCCGATGGTAAAAATGACGTCGTCAGCAACGAATATAATTCCTATGTTATAATCCAAAGCGCTGAAACACTTGAAAAAATAAAAGTGTATATTAACAATGCACAAAAAAGCATTCAGGATATGACAGGAATTTCGAGAAAACCGTCACCAACTCCGTTTTATAGCGTAGGAACAATGCCCTGGAGTTGTTATGATGGATTTGAGTTTGAATATGATAGCCCGTATCAGCTTATTAGTATTAGCTTTACGGAAACCGATACGCAAGAGTTGCTTGATTATTTGAATAGCGTCCTTAATAATAGCAATTAGCTGTTGGTCTAATGATGTCAAGCGCGCAGTTGATTATTTGCAGGATGTGCCGAACCAAGCCACAAGATTTTCTGCGGGGACAAGGTCTTGCAAACTGTTACACCACTCTTTGGGCTGATAAGCATACTGTGGGCAATAGTCGTAATAAGTATACTGAGGCGCACAATCGGAGCTGTTGACGTCCTGTGTGTTAGGGCAGACATAATAACCGCAATCATCGTAATAGCAGTCATAGACGTCATAGTAGCAATTGTCGTCATAGCACCACCAATCGTCACTGTCATTATTGTCGATAATATTGTCGCTTTCTTCATATTTGTAATCATCGTCGTCGGTATCATTTGAATCATTGTTTCCGAGATAGCTGTTTTCGGGAGTATACGCGCCGTACGGGGTGAAGAATTCCTGCGCCCAAGTATCGCTTCCGTAAAGAGCAACCGCCATATATGTAACGTTAGGGCTTAAAATATTGGCACGGTGACCTTCGCTGTTCATCCATGCGGTTACGACGGCTTCGGCTGAATGATAACCGTAAGCAATGTTTTCAGCGGCGTAAGCGTAGGATTGACCTAACTCATTCCAAACGCTGCTGAAGTAAGAGCCGTTAGGACGTGTATGAGAAAAGCTTACAGCGGATTCCTCCGCGCGTACTTTTGATACGGCATATGCGTCATCGCACCACTCTAATGGGGTAAGCCCATACTGGGCACGTTCGGCATTGACTAATTCAAGAACCTTGTATTCCTCGTCGGAGGGAACCAGACCGCTGTCCGCAGCAGCTGCGGAAATGGCTGCAATTGCCGTGATTGTAAAAATTACGGCAGCAAGGCAAAATAGCTTTTTAATGTGTTTCATTGGGATAATCTCCTTTTCTTTCTATGGAAAGATTATACCAGTGTTATATTAAATTTGTAAAGTCCTAAAAATATGGTAATTTTTTTGGTTATTTTAGGAAAGTAATTTCCAAATTGATGTAAAATATAATCAGTATCTGATGTTTGTAATTAGCTGATTTAAGCGATTCAGAGACCAATTTTCATCATTTGTATCAAACGTAAAACTATAATACTCCGTCTGGCGCTGGTCTAACGCGTCCTTTGCGCTTTCAATACTAATCACAGCCGGTAACTGTGTATATACCTCAGCGGGAACGATTTCCGCAACTTCACGCAAATATGCGCGGGCAAGCTGTTCTGAATCTAAATTTGTTTCGTCAACTGCAATTGCGATAACCGCTCCGTTCCCTATGGCGCGTCTAACTGCGTCGGCGTTATCGTTTATTTCTGCTGCGGTTAAGATAAACGTCACCGGAATAAGTGAACTGCTGTCCGTCACCGCGTCAAGTATACTGTCAATATTATTTGCACCGATAAATGTAAGCGACACAGCCGTGTTATCGTTGGGCGGCGGCGTTTCTATCGGATTGCCTGACGGATGTTTTTGTGTATAAGCGTCATACATAATTTGCATACGCGTGTTTGCCTGTTCTGCGAAGCGCGTATTGTCATATCGCTCCGAACCGGATGTTATTCTCACGATTGGGGCTATGTCTGTATTTATAATGATGAATTTCAAATCAAAAAACCTACAGACGAAGCTAACCGGCAAATATGGTTTGCCGTTACGCGTCATAGCAGAGTACGGATATTCTACTTCGTTATTGTCGTAGGAGGTGTTGCCTTTCAGGTCAAAATGCAAATCCGTAATACCGTCTGATATACGTATTATCTTCGTACTGGACGAATAGAAAACACTTATCCCTATGTCCGTGCTGTGGAACACTTCATACGGAACATAAACAGCTCCGCCGAGATTTGCCGGCATATCTCCCTCCGACAGCGGCAAAAGCTTGTCGTTGATTGAGGTAAAATATACCTCGTCAGCCGCCGTACCAACGCTTAGCAACAATACGCCAAAAAGAGCAAGTGTTAGTGTAAGTACCGCGAGCAGCCGAACATACCGGCTGTTTAATTTTTGAATTATATTTTTCATTGCATCCAATCATCAATGACAGCGAACATTTTACTGTCCGCTGTCAAGTCTCTTGTTTTAATCAAGCCGCGTTATGCCAGACATTCTGAACATCGTCGTTGTCTTCAAGCATATCAAGAAGCTTTTGCAGCTTTCCGAAAGTTTCTTCGTCTATTTCGACTGTGTTTTTCGGAAGCATTTCAATTTGCGCTTCCGCAAATTTATAGCCTTTAGAATCAAGCGCTTCGCGTACCGAACCAAGATCATCGGGTTCTGTGATCATCTCAAACGCGTCGAATGTATCTCCGTCGTCGTTAGTTAACTCAGTAACCCCGAAATCACCGCACCCTGCGTCCATTGCCGCTTCCATAACCTGCTCTTCGTCAAGCCCTTCCGACGCAACGCGTAACACGCCTTTACGTTCAAAGTTCCAGCTTACGCTTCCCTGTGCGCCAAGCGCTCCTCCGCTTTTGTCAAACGCGTGTCTCATCTCTGAAGCTGTGCGGTTCTTGTTATCCGTCATTGTTTCCACGATAACAGCAACTCCTCCAGGACCATAACCCTCGTACGCTCCGGTTTCAAAGTTTGACGCATCGGAACTTGCCGACGCCTTATCTATAACGCGTTTAATGTTATCGTTGGGAATATTGCTTGCCCGCGCTTTAGCTATTACGTCACGTAACTTGCTGTTGCTTGCCGGATTTCCGCCGCCCTCTTTAACGGCAACGATAATCTCACGGGAGATTTTAGTAAAAACTTTGGCGCGCTGAGCGTCCGTTTTGCCCTTTTTCTCGCGTATATTATTCCATTTGGAGTGACCGCTCATCGTTAGTCCTCCTTGATGTATAAAAGCTCCATCGGACAAGCTTTAACGCATATTCCGCAAGCGATACACTTAGTAGCCGGATTTCCTTCAGTCTTAACAACAACCCCGAAAGGACACTCTGTAACGCAGATACCGCATCCTTTACACTTTTTCTTATCAATCATATAAACGCCCTTAGCGTTTTGCGTAATCGCTTCTTCCGGACAGGATCGCGCGCATTTGCCGCACTGAATGCAGACATTAGGACGGACAACGCCGTCCTTTTTACGCACGATTTGTACACAGCTAAGCGACGGGTCAAGCGATTTATAAAACGCTTGAGAGCAAGCTACCTCACACCCGGAGCAGCTCATACAAGCTACTTCTTTTTTTGCGTCAAGCCTTTTCATCGTTAGTTCAGCGCTCCCTTTGCTTTTTCAACTAATGCTGCAAATGATGCGGAATCGTGAATCGCAAGCTCCGAAAGCATTTTACGGTTCATATCAATTCCGGCAAGTTTAAGTCCATGAATAAACTTAGAGTAATTCAGCCCCAGCGGCTTTACAGCCGCGCTGATACGTGTGATCCACAGCTTACGAAAGTCACGCTTTTTTGCCTTACGTCCTATATAGGCATAGCGCAGGGATTTCATCACCTGCTGATTAGCCATCTTGAATAGCTTTGATTTCGCTCCCCAGTAGCCTTTGGCTAATCCTATTATTTTTTTGCGGCGTTTGCGCGTCATCATCGCGCCTTTAATGCGAGCCATAGTATTTAATTAACAACAGACAACCGAAAACATCAATTGCCGATTGTATTCTCCTTTCAAATTTGTCTTAGGTCAGCAAGCAAAAACTTACTTGTACGGAATCAGTTGCTTAATTGCAATCGCGTTTGTTGCATCCGTATATACTCCGGCGCGTAAACCGCGTTTACGTTTTGAGCTTTTCTTAGTTAGGATATGTGATTTATTGGCATGAGCGCGTTTGATTTTGCCTGATTTAGTAAGCTTAAAACGCTTTTTAGCCCCGCTATGCGTTTTGGTTTTTATCTTGGGCATTTTTATTGCCTCCCTCTTGTTGTTTTGTTTTGGGCGACAGAACCATAATCATTTGACGTCCGTCAAGTTTTGCATCCGCCGTTACGGAAGCAATGTCATTACAGGAATCTGCGAATTTCTTCATAAGTTCGCGACCGATGTCGGTATGCGCCATTTCACGCCCCCGGAAACGAATCGAAACCTTTACGCGGTCACTGTCGCCCAGAAAGTTGCGCGCAGATTTAAGTTTCGTTTCAAAGTCGTGTACTCCAATCCCCGGAGATAACCGAACCTCTTTGGTCTCAGCAATGTGCTGGTTCTTTTTGATTTCTTTATCTTTCTTGCTTTGCTCAAAGCGGAACTTACCGTAGTCCATCAGTTTACATACAGGCGGAACGGCGTTTGCTTGTACCTTGACAAGGTCAAGGTCACGGTTAGCGGCAATCTCAAGAGCCGCCTTAACAGGCATTATGCCTAATTGTTCACCGGTTTCAGAAACAACGCGAACTTCGCGGTCCCTAATCTCACGGTTGATTTGGTATACGATAGCGCTGATACAGTATCAACTCCTTTTAATATTGTAAGCGTAAACATAAAAAATACTGGCTTGCAGCTAATGCGCGCCAGTCAACAACCCGTAATCTGTGGGTAAAACCACAAGATATACTGAATTTATTGACCTGATTGCTAATCGCTGCAGGCGGGAACAATCTGTTCCGCTTCTTTGTAAATGCAGTATAACACTTCCTTTGCCGTTTGTCAAGAAATTTTTTTTAATTTTTATGAACACTTTTCATACGACCTGCGTAGTATGACGCGAGATGAATCATCTCACTTCATTTTTAGGAGGTTACATAACAATGGAATCCATCATTACCACAGTGCAGACGGAGTCAATCAGAAGCTTCAAAGAATCTGCCTGTATCCACACACGCAAGATATACGATTCTTGCAAAGATAAAGAACAATCACGTTAAAAGATTAAAAGGAGATTACAACAATGGCAAAGTACGAAATCACCCACGCCTGCGGACACACCGAAACGGTAGAGTTATTCGGCAAAGGCACACAGCGCGAATATATCATATCGCGCAAAGAAAAAGAATTATGCCCCGCTTGCGCGGCGATTGCGGCGCAGGAAAAGGCTAAAGACGCGGGACTTCCGGCACTGACCGGAAGTAACAAGCAGATTAGCTGGGCTACATCAATTCGCGCTGAATACGTCAGCAAATTCGACGCTCTCCGCGCACGGAGCGTTGAAGCGGGCGAAGATTGCGCCCAAGCAGACGAATTACACGCAAAAGTTATCGCCCAAACCTCCGCCAGCTGGTGGATTGACCGTCGCGGAACAAGCACACTCAACCTGCTCCGCGAAGCGGGCGGGCTGAAACAGTCCGTAACCGTAAATTAAATAATTTATAAACAACAAATGGGGCGGTGTTACCCCCCCCAACAAAAAATTTAAGGAGGTACACACAAAATGTATACAGAACATTATGACAACGGAGACATTCGCGTAACGTTTACGAAAAAAGAAAGCTACTGGGATTTTCTTGAGGTAGCAAAATTTACACAGATGATATGGGCGGTTAGGATATGGGACAAGGGCGAATATCACCGTGCCGCCGATTTCCCCGCAACGCTCGAAGAGTATTACAAAATAGCTAAGTAACAACACAACGGGGCGGACAACCCGCCCCGAAAAGAAAAGGAGAAAGAGCAATGATAGTAACGAGCAGAGAGCAAGCGTGGGAAGAGGTCAACAAAATATTCCCGACCGATTATGAGAAAGACGAGGGTTCAAGCCAGAGCGCGGGCTACCCAATCTACCGCCATCATTCCCTCAATTACTATAACCGCATATGCGATTTGGGCAATCGGCTTGAAGTGTTGACAGGTGAATACGGCGAGAATGTGACTAACATTTGGATTGAAACGCCTCAACCTAATATGAAAGCCGCCCTCGCAAATATTGAAGCGGACATCTACAACACACTCGGCGCGGTCGTCAAATTTGAGGAAGTGCGGACGGCAAACGGCTACACGATCTATGGAACGCAGGATTTGAGCAAGCTGACGGGCATACTCGGCGGGGTGCTTATCAAAAAGGTTTGGCTGAAAGCTTGCGTCAACGAGAAACCCCTCAACGACGGAACATATTGGTGGACAATTGACTGGCGTTTTGAATTCGCTAACGGTTCTAACGGAAACGAATTTTTGAAAATTTGGACGAACGAAGACGGCGACATCGTCGCTAAATGATAACCGAAAGGAGAATTGCAATGAAAATATCATTAGATTGCGAAATTGAAACAGCAAAAATGCTACTAAAGGAGCTTAAAAATTCCGTCGTGAGAGCTACGGTTGGCGGCGTTGCCGACCGCGAAGCGTTGACACGGATAATTGAAAACTTAGAAGTAATGGACGGCGGCGAGTGGGACGAACTTGCCGCCGAGGCAGAAAGCTCCGGCATAGAC
>JAITQY010000180.1 GCA_031288675.1 Oscillospiraceae bacterium
GGCAATCTTGGCGTTTTAGAACACGATCAAGTCAATATTATCGTACACGGTCACGATCCGGTGTTCTCCGAAGCTATCGTCTCGGCAACCGAAAGCAAAGAGGCGCTTGACTACTGTAAGTCAAAGGGCATAAAGGGCATCAACGTCGTCGGACTCTGCTGTACGGCTAACGAGGTAGCTATGCGTCATGGCGTTCGTATGGCAGGCAACTTCCTTCAGCAGGAGAACGCTATTCTGACAGGTGCGTGCGAGATGATGTGCGTCGATATTCAGTGTATCTTCCCGTCGCTTCCGCAGCTGTCCCAGTGTTTCCACACGAAGTTTGTCACAAGCTCTCCTATCGCGCGTATTCCGGGAGCGGAGCATTACGAAGTCACGCCGGAAAACGCGTTCGACACCGCGAAAGAACTTGTAAAGCTTGCCATTGATAACTACGCTAACCGCGATGGGAGCAAAGTATGGATACCTGAACGCAAGCAAAAAGCAATTGTCGGCTATCCTACCGAGCAAATCATCAAACATCTTGATAACATTACTAACAGCCATGTCGATACAATCGGCAGTTACCGCCCGGCAATCGACGCTATCAAAGCCGGCGTTCTCCGCGGCGCGGTAGCTATCGTCGGCTGTAATAACCCGCGTATCCGTCCGGACTTCTCGCACTACGAAATCATTACGGAGCTTTTCAAAAATGATATTCTTGTCGTTGCGACGGGCTGCGCGGCTCAGCTTGCCACTAAGGCAGGTCTGATGAATAAAGAGGCTAAGGAGCTTTGCGGCGCGGGTCTTAAACGCGTCTGTGAGCTTATGGACATTCCTCCTATTCTGCATATGGGCGCTTGCGTTGACATCAGCCGTATGATGCGCCTCGCCGCCGGAATCGCTGATGACTGGGGCGTCGGTATGACACAAATCCCGGTTGTAGGATGCGCTCCGGAATGGATGTCAGAGAAAGCTGTTTCTATCGCTAACTACGTTGTCAGCTCCGGCTTAGACGTTTATCTCGGTATTGAGCCGCAGGTAAACGGTTCCGATCAAATGATGCACCTTATTACTGAGGGTACACGCGGCATCGTCGGCGCCGGCTTTATTATCAATACCGACCCTAAAGTCCTTGTCAAAAATATCATCGACGGTATTGAAGCAAAGCGCACCGCATTGGGAATTTAACATTATGAAACTTGCGGTAACCGGAAAAGGCGGGGTCGGAAAAACTACTCTTGCGGCGATACTTGCAAGGCTTTATGCGGAGCAAGGCAACAGCGTTATTGCCGCGGACGTTGACCCGGACGCTAATCTCGGTCTTGCGCTCGGATTCACGCCGGAAGAATTGGACTCCATCACGCCTATCTCGAAGATGAAAGATTTCATCAGTGAGCGCACCGGCGCAGGTGATTCCGGTCTTGGAAAATTCTTCAAAATCAACCCTAAAGTTGACGATATTCCAGAACTGTTCGCAAAAGAGAAATACGGCGTTAAGCTGCTTGTTCTCGGTACGGTGGATACCGGAGGTTCCGGTTGTGTTTGCCCGGAGCACGTACTTCTAAAGCGTCTGCTGAGCCATTTGACGCTCCGCGAGAATGATACCGTTATCCTTGATATGGAAGCGGGACTTGAACATCTCGGACGCGGAACCACATCCTTTATGGACAGGTTTATTGTGGTAATTGAGCCGGGAGCGAGGAGTGTTCAGACTTATCACAACGTCAAACGGCTTGCTCTTGACATAGGGATTACCCGTGTTGACGCAGTCGCAAACAAAGTCCGCAATGCCGAAGACGAGGCTTTCGTCCGTGAGCAAATTCCTGATCTGCTTGGCGTGATCCCCTACTCCGTCGGGGTAATGGACGCTGACCGCAGCGGCAAATCGCCGTTCGACTATGACGAAGTCGTGGTCAACGCGGTTCGCGAAATAAAGCAAAAACTTGAACAGCAATAAGCGGGCGAACTTCGCCCGATGTAATAAACTTCGAAAGGAACTAAACCTATGGCTATGAAAAAACTCTTCGACCGCGTATTTGACGGTTCTGACGAGATGTTCGCCTGGGCGGAAAAATCAATTGCGGAGGTCTCTGCGAAATACGACGATTCCACCCCTGTAGCGTTTCCGAACACAGCTTATTTCTTAGGTATTTTATATGCGATGACCGGCAAGAAGAACCAAACGCTCGGCGAACTTAAAGAGTCGCTCGCGTGGGCACGTTCACAGATGACAAAGGAAGAGCGTCTTGACGACGTATTCACGTCCGGCATCGGCACTGCATGCGCCGCCGAAGTCATTGAGGCGTGTAAGTATATCGGAAATAATGCTCCCTATGCCGAGGACGCGCCTTATCTGGGACACGTCACAGACGCGGAAGTCCGCGAACTCGGTGTTCCGCTCGTAACCGGAGATATTCCGGGCTTCGTCGTGCTTATCGGAGCGGCTCCTACCGACGAACTGGCGGTAGAAATCATCAAATCCTACCAGAATAAATCCATCTTTGTATTTCTTGTCGGCGAGTGCGCCAAACAAGCGGAGCGTATGGGCGTCGGAATGGGATTCCCCGTCCGTGTATTCCCGGTCGGTGCCGAACTTCCGAGCGTAGCGCATGTAGTCAGCGTCGCAGTTCGTGCCGCTATGATTTTTGGAGGCGTTCAGCCTGGTGATTATGAAGGTATTAAAAAATACACCTTTGACCGTATCAACGCCGCCGTCAACGCCTTTGACCCGGTGCCGGATATTACCGTTGCCTGCGGCGGCGGAGCTATTGCATACGGCTTCCCTGTAATCACGAACGATGAAAAGGATATGTGGCCGGTCCCGCGCTCCCTGATTATCCAACCCGACGTAAAGCAGTTCGTTGAAACCGCAATTGAAGCACGCGGAATGAAAGTCAAAATCACGAACGTTGACCTTCCGGAGGGCGTGGGTTACGCAACCGCGTTTGAGGGCGAAGTAATTCGCCGTAAGGATATGCAGGTTGAGGCTGACGGTTCCCGTCACGATTGTTTGGAACTTTGCCGCGCAGTTGATCTTAACGATGTGGAAGACCACAAAATCACCGTTATCGGCAATGACCTTGATACCTATGAGTTCGGTGCTCAAATGAACCTCGCTCTTGTAGCCGAAGTCGCCGGTAAAAAGATGCAATCTGATTTTGAACCCGTTTTCGAGCGCCAGTTCCACGCTTGGGTAAACGAAATTGAAGGCGTTATGCACACCGGTCAGCGTGATTTGATTCGTATCCGCGTAAGCAAGGATACCTTCGACAAAGGTTTCCGTCTTCGCCACTTCGGCGAAGTACTCTACGCCAAGATAATGAGCGAATATGACGCGGTCGTTGACAAGTGCCAGGTCACTATCTACACCGACGCGGATAAAGTCCACGAACTTCGCGTTGAAGCCAATGCTATCTACGATAAGCGCGACGAGCGTTTGAAATCGCTTAACGACGAGGGTGTTGCGGACTTCTACACCTGCATTATGTGTCAGAGCTTCAGCCCGAGCCATGTATGCGTAGTTACTCCGGAGCGTCTTGGTCTTTGCGGAGCAGTCTCGTGGCTTGACGCTAAAGCCACCTACCAACTCGATAACTCCGGTCCTTGCCAAATCATCCCGAAGGGCGATGCAACGGATGAAAAAATCGGAATCTGGCAAAACGTTGACGATGCGGTTAACAAGTATTCTATGGGCGCATTAGAACACGTTACACTGTACTCAATTATGCAAGACCCGATGACAAGCTGCGGATGTTTCGAGTGCATTTGCGGTATTGAGCCTATGACCGGCGGCGTGGTTATCGTCAACCGCGAATTTGTTCCGACCACTCCGCTCGGAATGACATTCAGCGAGATGGCGTCAATGACCGGCGGAGGAGTGCAAACGCCGGGCTATATGGGTCACGGAAAGCACTATATAGCCAGCAAAAAGTTTATGGCGGCGGACGGCGGACCCGCGCGTATCGTATGGATGCCGAAATCCCTGAAAGATCTTGTTCACGATAAGCTCAACGCAACCGCTAAGGAACTTTATGGAATTGATGATTATGCCGAGATGATCGCGGACGAAACTGTAGTGGAATCTGCGGACGAACTCGACAAGCTGATGGAATTCCTGACCGAAAAGGGTCATCCGGTTCTTGAACTTGAACCGCTGATATAATCGTATAAAGAAGAGATTATCTACGTAAAAAACGGGGGCGCGTATTCTGCGTCCACGTTTTTTTGCGCTTTTTTCTGAAATTATGATTTGCGTTTTGGGTTGGGATGTGATATAATAATGCTATGAAAGAAGAAAAAATGGTTGCAAACCCGTTGGGTACAGCCGATTTACGGCGGTTAGTATTCAACTTTTCAGTACCTGCTGTGGTCAGTTTCCTGATGACGTCGCTTTATAATGTAGTCGACCAAATATTTATCGGCTGGGGTATCGGCACACTTGGAATGGCGGCGACAAATGTGTCGTTTCCGCTTACTACAGTGTGTACCGCGCTGACGTTATTGTTCGGGACAGGAGGAGCGGCGGTATTCAATATCAGTCTTGGGCGCAAGAACGATAAGGTTGCGGCAAAGACAGCGGGTAACGCGTTCGCGCTGCTGGCTGTGTTTGGGTTGTTACTTGGGCTGATAACGGCGGTGTTTACGGAGCCATTGCTGTACGCGTTCGGCGCTACAGAGGCGGTTATGGAATACGCAAAACCGTATACGTTTGTGATTGCGTTCGGACTGCCGTCACAGACATTCGCCGCCGGAGCCGGTCTGATTATACGGGCTGACGGGTCGCCGCGTATAGCTATGTCGTCGGTATTGGCGGGCGGAGTATTTAATCTGATATTCGACCCGATTTTCCTGTTCGTAATGAAGATGGGTATAATCGGGATAGCGTTAGCTACTATACTCGGGCAGTTGCTTTCGTTTGTGATTGTGCTTTGGTATCTGTTAAGAAGTTCCGCTCGGTCAAGATAAAGGCGTCTGACTTGAAACCGGATATGAAAACAGCGGGGAAAATAGCATCGGTCGGGCTGGCGGCAAGTTTGAACCAAGTAGCGATGATGGCGGTTCAAATTACAATGAATAACGGTGTTAAAAAGTACGGGGCAATGGCAGAGTACGGCAGCGAGATACCGCTTGCGGCAGTCGGCGCGATAACTAAGGTGCAGGTGCTGTTTTTAAGCGTTATATTGGGTATATCGCAGGGGTGCCAGCCGATAATCAGTTTCAACTACGGCGCGGAGGATTATGCGCGTGTCAGGAAAGCGTTCAAAACTGCTCTAACGGCAATACTGTTCGCGAGCGTGTTTTCATGGCTGTGCTATCAGATATTTCCGAAACCGATAATGATGCTGTTTGGTTCAAATGGCGAACTATATTTGAAATTCGCGGTGCGGTACTTGCGGATATATCTATTTATGACTTTTGTTTCAGGGCTGCAACCGTTCGCGACATATTTCTTTACATCAATCGGGAAGTCTTGGAAAGGCACATTGCTCACGCTGATGCGTCAATTAGCGCTGTTAGTGCCGCTTATGCTTATACTTCCGATGTTTTCGGGGATAGACGGGCTAATGTATGCCGGACCGATAGCTGACGGATGTGCGGCGGCATTAGCGGTGACTTTGGTCGTTACGGAGCTTAG
>JAITQY010000102.1 GCA_031288675.1 Oscillospiraceae bacterium
GGCTTCTCTCCGTAAAGCACTCTCGTGGCGGCTTCTGAAAGGCGCAAGCCCTCTTGCCGTGCGGGAATGGTATGAGGCGCGGAATACTCGGTTGTTATCACGTCTTCACTAAACTCCGCGCTGTCCGGAATCAGGAAGCTGGCGCGTTCAGCTTTCGGATACGTCACTACTGCTTCGCAATCATTGAACACCCGTGCCGCCAAATATGCTTCGCGCTCATACCGCTGAGTATACCCGTTGCGAAGCTCCGCGCCTGACGCCTCAAGCTCCGCCCGCTCATAGTCGCTTAACAGACTGTTGTTGCCTTCGTTGTCCGGAAAAGCAGTGTCTGTTGCGCCCATTACGATAAGTTTTTTCAGCGCGGTCTCACGTACTCCGGACAAGTCGCACAGGCGTACACGGTTCAGCGACGGCGGAATCACAGTCAGCTCGTATTGCCTCAGAAGCACTGTAAGCAGTTTCCCGAATTCCGCCTGCTCCATCGGCATATCCCCTATTGCGGAGTACAGCGTTTCTAATGCTGTAATTAGTATATCCCACAGCCGGGAGTATTCCGCAGCCATTTTCTCCTCGCCTATTGACAGCATTTCTTCCGATTTGACCGCTAAACATACCGCTAAATCAATCTTCTGTAAGTGTGCATACAGCGCCTTTACAAGATCCCCTGCCGTCTCGGCGCGCCGGTTACGGCTGCGGAACTCCGCAATAGGCGCAATTACCCGCTGGTGTATATCCTCTATTCTTGACAAGGCTTCTTGGTCTTCCTGAGTATCCTCGCTGGCATAACCGCGCGGATTCATTTCCCACTCTTCTGTCCACGCTCGCTCACCTCTTATGTTCCACGTCAGGCAGTAGTTCTCAAGTTCGTCCGCTTCTGCAAGCGTGATTCCGCTTAGGTTAGTCTTAATATAGCGGAAGATATGCTCATACCTCCACCCTCCGGAAATTATTTCGTATAGCTCCGTAACAAGCGTCATTACGGGTTTAGAGAGTATGTCCTCACGTACATCGCGGTACACCGGGATTCCGTGCCGCGCAAAGATTGCCCGGCACACCGCGTCATATTTGCCGCCGTACTTAGGCGCGGTAACAGCGATTTCAGACGGAGTGACGCCCTCTTTCAGCCAGCGCAGTACATTCTGCGCGGCATACTCACATTCGTCAGCTATTGACGCCGCGGGGTTTACACGCACTGTTTGCGGACGTTCGTCTGAGGTAAGCTCGTGCAGTTTCGGATAGACGGCGGAAATTCCTTCCCGCTCGGCGATTTGCAGCATCGCGAAGTATGTCCGGCGCGGAAGCGCAGATGCGTCCTCGTTTCCGGTCAGGCATAAAAGAACGGTAATATCCGCGCCGTTACGCATTAGTTCGCTGACAACGTCAAGCTCGGGCTTAGTGAAATCGCTGAACCCGTCAAAAGTGATTTTCATATTTTTACCGAAGTTACTGTTTTGCAAATATTCGGAAGTTTGTGTTAATTTGTCTCTGCCGTCGCCGTAACGCGTCTCCACAAGTGCGTTAAAAGCAGCAAAAATCAGGGCAATATCCGCCAGTTTTTGGGACAAAATGAACTCGTTTGAAAGGGGTTCGAGGGCGTCTAAGGTGACTTTGCTTATCAAAAATTCCTCGCGCAGAGCAAGCAGTTTTTCCAAAAATTCAGGAGAGCCTGTTTGCCTGCCGTATATCTCCAGTCTATCGGCGACAGAGAGGAACGCGCGGCGCATTAACAGTATCTTTGCCGCTTTGTCAGGCGCGGGACGGTTAGCGCCGACTTCAGTCAGTACGCGCGTTGCAATACGGGAGAATGTCAGTACCTCCGTAGTCAGGCACGCGCTGTCACCGAGCGCGGCGGCGAGTTCGCGCTCCGCCTCGTGACTGTATTGCTCCGGTACGACAAGAATATCCGCAACCGGAACCAAGTCCCGGCTGTGCACGATAGAATTGTCTTTGTTAAGTATCGTGAGCATAGACCGTTATTTTATTACCACCAATTCTCACCGAGTAGTTTCTCCAATTCGCCCGACGGATTAACATTGTCTGTACCGTCAGAATCGGAGTTAGTTTGCGGAGCGATTAACGGGGGTTCGGGATATTCAGTATCGTTTTCGGCGTAGTCGGTTGCGATAACGACGACGCGTATGGAATCTTTCCAAGTATCTTCAAAGTCAACGCCGAAGATGATGTTGCTGTCCGGATGGGCATAATCCTGTACGGTTCCGACGACTTGCTCGACGTCCTCCATAGTAATATCCATAGAGCCTACGACTTTGATAAGTATGCGCCGCGCGCCGGAAACCGAAGTACCCATAAGCGCGCTGGAGATAGCAGCCTGTGAAGCTGTGGCAACCTTGTCGTTGCCTGTGGCTTCCCCTACTCCCATATGGGCGTTGCCGGCATTCTTCAGTATTGTACGAAGATCGGCGAAGTCGAGGTTAATGTAGCTGGTGCTTCTCAGCAGGTCGGCGATATTAACCACCGCTTGCTTTAGTACGCCGTCCGCGATACCAAACGCGTTGGCAAGCGAAACTTTTTTAGGCGCGACCTCACGAAGTTTCTCGTTCGGGATTACTACAAGCGTATCAACCTTGCTTTTGAGCGCCTCTATGCCCTCGTCTGCGATACGCGCCTTGCGTGCGCCTTCAAACTTGAAAGGGGTAGTAACGACGCCGATAGAGAGAACATTGCACTCCCGCGCGATGTCCGCGACCACAGGCGCGGCTCCGGTGCCCGTGCCACCGCCCATTCCGGCGGTGATGAACACCAGATCCGCATCCTCAAAAATCTTGATTATAGAGTTTCTGCTTTCCTCTGCGGAACGGCGGCCTACGAGAGGGTCGCTGCCCGCGCCGCGTCCGTTGGTAAGCTTTTCGCCGATTTGCAGCTTAACGTTTGCGGCGGTAACATCCAAAGCAGGTTTATCGGTGTTTATAATAACGAACTCGCAGCCCGTTACGCCCTCCGATACCATTTTGCTGACAACATTACCTCCGGCGCCGCCGACGCCGATAACTTTGATTCTGACAACATCGTTGAATACCGGAGCGAAGCTCTCCGAGACGTCATCTAAAGTGAACATATTCTGTTCCTCCTAATCCCCAAATCCCTAATATTTTATATTATAACCTATAGAGACAATTTTCGCAAGAGGAATTTTTATCTTTTGCCAAAAAAACTATTTTGTTTTGCCTTTTGCAGTTTCGTTTTGAGATTTGGTGTTTGATATTATCCGAAAGACTTTAGAAACGGCTTTCGGACCCTTTACCACGTAAACTTTCAAAGTTGTCACCTCCGTATGAATAGTAATACTATTCCGCCGATTATCAGCAGCGCGGCGAACAGGAAAACCCAAAATACCGGGGGCAAAAAAATCGCCGCAAGGATCAGGATACCTAACCCCAATAGTATGTAGCCAATGTTGTTTCCCTGTTTTTTCGGACATTTCTTTTTCATCTTCATCTGCTGACCTCCTTTGCAATCACATTATATGCAGGAAATCTGAAAGTGACAGTGTATTGACAATATTTTGAGGGCGTGATATAATATAAATAAAAAAAGCGGAGGGAATATTTATGCAATTATCTCACGTATCACTGCACGTCAGGGATTTAGAAAAGAGTATCAAATTCTATGAGGACGCGTTAGGATTTGAAAAGCAAATGGAGATGCCGATGCCGGACGGCTCCGCGAAACTTGTGTTTATGGGGTCTAAGGACGGCGGCGCTCAGGTTGAGCTGACGTGGCTGAAGGAGCAGGGCGACAAGCCCTATGACATCGGAGAAGAGGAAGTAATCCATCTTGGGTTTATGGTGCAGAACTTTGATGAAGTCAAAGCGAAACACACGGAGATGAACTGTATTGTGTTCGACAACCCGATGCTCGGCGTTTATTTCATCGCGGATCCGGACGGATACTGGTTAGAGATGATTCCGGCAAGATAGTAGTTAGGAATTAGGTAGTAGTAGTTAGGGGACGAGGGAGACGGCGGAATGGCAAATTGGAAATTAGGACGAGGGTGACGGCGGGCGAGCAATGCTCGCCCCTACGGCAGAGTGGATATACCCACTATTGTGAGGGATGTTAGCCATTAATCACTACTGCTATATTGTGACACAAAGATTCTGATTTGTCAAGAGGAAATTTTGCTAAAACGCAATTTTTGCAAATATTTTTTACAGATTGGTCGGTGCGACTTGTACTGCGAAACAACTTGACAGCGGCGCGAATATCTGTTAAACTCTGCGTATGTACTCAAATAACTATACACTTGAAAGTTTTGACGCGCTGTGGCGCGGCGGACGCATAGTCAGAGAGGCAAACGCTCCGGAAATGTGGGACGCGCTTGCCGGAGACTGGATTGCGGAGTTCGGCAACGACGGCTCCGGCAAGCCCGATATGCATAAGCGCGTAAACTATACCGCCGGGTATCTGCGCTCCCGAGGGTTGTTAGGCGCGAATTATACGGTCGCGGACATCGGCTGCGGACCGGGTCTGTTTGTGACGGAGTTTGCCAAGACGGCGAACAGGTCGGTAGGCTTTGATTATTCCAAGCGGTTTTTGGAATACGGGCGTGAGTACTCCGCCGCGCGAGGAATCAGCAACACGGAATTCCGGTTCTGTGACTTTATGAGCCTTGACGTTGATGCTTCGGGACTGACCGGCGCGTTTGATTTAGTGTTTACGTCGATAACGCCGGTGGTGAACAGCCTTGAAAGTCTGCAAAAGCTGATAAAAATGAGTCGCGCGTACTGTTATAACGCCAGCTTTGTACATACAAGCGACAGTCTTGCGGAGCAAATAAGCCGCGACGTGTTCGGTGAGGAGTATAAGCCGCGCCGCGACGGCAAGGTGTTTTATTCCCTGCTGAACCTCGTGTGGCTGTTAGGATATTATCCTGAGACGGCGTACTACGACGATATTCGCGATGAGGCGGTAGCGCCGACTATAGAGAACGCGGCGGAGTTTGCCGATGAGTGCAAGCACGGCGGCGATGAGGGTACGGCAAAGGTTCTTCGCTGGTTTGAGCGTCACGGAGAGGTCACGCGTCACAGCGAGTATAAGTATGGCTCTGTGCTGTGGGACATTAGGGACAAACGTTAAAATACGGCGGAGATATATGTACGCACACTGTTGCAAATCCTGTTTGCAGCAGCGTTAATTATAAACTTAATTATTTACCGGGAAATTTACTGCGCGCCGTTAAGCCAAGCGGCAAGTTTGCGAACGCCATCTAAGGCGGCGTGATCTTCGGCGGCGGGCAGGGTATCGGTGTGCATTGAAAGCACGGTATGTTCATCGAAGCCAGAGGCGTTAAGCAGCCGGAAAACAGGACGGACGGCGCGTATCGCGCCGGCTTCGTTTCCTTTGCCGCCGCCGGTGAATATCAGTCCGCCGAGTTTAGGACGCGGCGTTGTCGGATTGCCGAGATAGTATTCCGCGTTGTGCAGCGGCTGAAGACGTGAGGCAAGACTAAGCAGCGGTCCCGGAAGATTGGAAAAATACACCGGAGACGCGATAACCAGCGCGTCAAAATCATCGGCGTAGACTGCGCGCATATCGTCGTCAAAGACACATCCGCGAACATTGCGACAGGCGCGGCAATCTATGCACGGAGCAAGTTCGGCTCGGAAAGCGGAAAGCTCCGTGAACTCCCCGTGCAGATGACGGCAAAGCTCCCCGATAAGAGCGGCAGTGTCACCGTGTATTCTCGGGCTGCCGTTGATGATCAGTGTTTTGCGGGACATTCGGCGAATCTCCTTATGTAGGTTAATATTATTATATAGCGGCAAAAGATTTTGTCAAGGATTTTATGCAATATACGTTGCAGTCAGTATTACTAATTAAATAGGGTACGAAAAAATAAGGATCAGTTATTGTTATATTGAGTTAAAAATAAAGATTTACTATGCACCCTTTTCTTTTGATTTGCATAGTATGGCGCAGTCCAATAACAAAAAATGGACATTTCTATATTACATCAATATCCGAAAGGAGGATATAACAAAATGAACATTGATACATTGATTCAGCCGTTATTAGGGATGACGCCTGCACAAAGGGATGCGCTTATACAACTTATAATTCAGGCGGATGCGCGCGCGCCGCGTGCGGCTAATGCTGCGGCTACTAAAGTGCCCGATAAAAATTCTGTCACACTCGGGGAAACAGTTACATTTACAATTGTCCTGGATAATAGTACACCCGGACAGATAAACAACATAACGCTGACAGATTACCTGAATAGTTATTTTACATTGGTGCCGGGCTCTGTTAAGGTGAACGGAACGGCAGTACCGGACAGCGCTATATCCGGAAGCTATGACTTAGGAAACCTTGCGGTCGGCGGGACACTTACCGTTACACTTCAAGCGACTGTAAATGCAGGGCAAGATTACTATGACAATGCGTTGTACAACAGTGCGGAGTTTAGGTTTACGCCAACAGCCGGAGGCAGTGACTATGCATATGCAAACTCACGTGTGAAACTGGATTTAGGCGACTATCTTAAAAAATCAGTCGATAAAGCGTTTGCGCAACCCGGAGATATTGTTACCTACACAATAGAGTATACCAACCCATTTCCGTATACGTTACAAAATGTGCATTTCGAGCAGGACTCAACACTTTTTTACGTTATGGGATATAAAGTTATTGAGATACCCGGTACGCTTACTCTAAACGGGACTCCGATCGTAGGAACGATGACAGGTGGATTTTATTTGCCAAACGATATAGCGCCGGGCGAAACGATAACGCTGCAGTATAAGGCTCAGATACCGCCGGACGCGGGTAATGGAAGCATATTCGCAAACTTAGACAGAATGCAGTATATGTATACAGATAGTAATGGCGTTGATCATTATGGGTATTTGACAACAGATTTTGCGGCTACAATGGTTACCCAAGTGCCGGTTGGTCAGCCGGGACCGTAGGGACCTGCGGGACCACAAGGTCCGCAAGGTCCGGCGGGACCGGGATGCGGCACAGGCGGAGGAACAACGATGCCCAAACCACCGGTATGCTATCCGTGCAGACCCAGATATTGCGGTCCGACTATGGGCTGGTTCAAATCGGAGTGCTGAAACGCTAATGTTAGTTTAGTGATATTGCAAGAGGGGAAACATGGCAATCTGTTTCCCCGAGTTTTATTTTGTAACTTTGCAAACTATTTGGCGGCTAACGGAAGTTTTTGAAAAAATACTTGACAAGCTTATAAAAGCGTGGTATACTACCTTAGTCTGAATGCGCAATGACGCTCGGACGGGAATCAGGAAGTTCCGCTGACCTACAACAACCGGTATATGAGCTTCTGATGCGAAAGGAGGATTTCCAAAATGGATTTGGTTCAGACACTTGCCAAACAGTATATGAAAGCGGAGCTGCCGGAATTCGGTATCGGAGACAGCGTACGCGTTAATATCAAGGTAAAGGAAGGAAGCCGTGAGCGTATCCAGGCGTTTGACGGCGTAGTTATAGCGCGCAAACACGGCGGGATAAGTGAGTCCATCACGGTGCGCCGCGTTTCATACAATGTCGGCTGTGAAAAGGTATTTCCGCTGCACAGCCCGAACATAGTAGATATTCAGGTTCTGCGCCGCGCAAAAGTACGCCGCGCAAAACTTTATTATCTGCGCGGATTATCCGGCAAAGCGGCTAAGCTTAAAGAGAAACTATAAGAACCGGCGGTCGCTTGGCCGCCATTCTTCTTTTTAGAAATTTATCGTCTGCGGAATCAGCTTCTGTTATGCGGAAGCGCATAGAGGTTATTTATTGAAAAATACTGACATTGCGGAGCAATCTCCGCAGAAAAGTGAAATATTCAACGACGTTTTTGAGTGGCTGCACAGCATAGTTTTTGCGTGGGTAGTGTGTGTTTTGCTGTTTACTTTTATAGGACGTCAAATCGGGGTGGACGGCGCGTCAATGGTGCCGACCCTGCACGACCAGGATCATCTTATTATCTCCGACCTGTTTTATAAGCCGAAATACGGCGACGTTGTGGTGCTTCGCAAGCTGTCGTTCAGCGAAGAACCGATAGTCAAGCGCATAATAGCGACAGGCGGGCAGACGGTGGATATTGACTTTGATACCGGAGCGGTGTATGTAGACGGCACGGAGTTAGACGAACCGTATATCAACGAGCGTATTCACCGGACATATACGACGATTGAGTTTCCGCTTACGGTGCCGGATGAGCATATATTCGTTATGGGCGATAACCGTAACCGCAGCGCAGACAGCCGCGACCCCCGAATCGGGATTATTAGTGAAGCGGATATTTTGGGCAGGGCATATGTGATTATCTGGCCGTTAAAAGATTTTAAGCTGCTATGATAAACTGGTTTCCCGGACATATGACAAAAGCGCGGCGGATGATTGCGGAGCAATCGTCCGCGGTGGATATTATATGCGAGGTAGCTGACGCGAGGATTCCGATGTCGAGCCGTAATCCGGATTTGGACGAGCTTACATCCGGTAAGCCGAGACTGATAATTCTGAACAGGATTGACCTTGCTGATTCGGCGGAAACCGCGCGTTGGGTGAATAAATTCAAAGCCGGCGAGGTCACTGTGCTGGAGTGCGACGCTAAATCCGGAAAGGATACGGATAGGTTTGAGGCGGCTGTACGAAGCGCTTTGGCGGAGAAAATAGTCAGATGGACAGAGCGGGGTATGGGCAGCCGTCCTATCAAGGCGATGATTGCCGGCATTCCGAACGTAGGGAAATCAAGCTTTATCAACAAGGTTGCAAGGCGTAAAGCCGCAATCGCTTCTGACCGTCCCGGCGTTACAAGGGGGCGGCAATGGGTAACTGCCGGAAAAGGGTTGGAGCTGTTAGATACGCCGGGGATACTTTGGCCGAAAATAGAGCACGAATGGCAGGGCGAAAACCTTGCGTTTACCGGAGCTATCAAAGACGCGGTTACGGACGTTGAAGCTATAGCGGTCAAATTGTTTGAGCGGTTAGAACAGACATATCCGGCGCTTTTAGCCGCGCGGTATAAGCTTGATTTGGACGCCGCGTCTGAAAGTCCGG
>JAITQY010000118.1 GCA_031288675.1 Oscillospiraceae bacterium
CTTCTATACCTCCGGCGCGAACCGTATGGCGCGCGATTTTATTCCCGATGCGGTAACGGTCAATGACGTTATACGCGCGCTTGGCGGAACCGTCGTCAGTGCGGTTTGCTTAGACCATACTGAATACTCTGAACACGATGTAAAATATACCCTCGCTCCGGATACGGACACAGAACCGGCTAAAACCAAACAAAAATTATCGGCAAAGCGCAAAGTAACAGCCGCGATAGCGGCAGCCTTTTTAATAGCGACCGCAGTTTTTGCCGCGCTTAACTTCACGGGACTAAAAACATTCATTTCCGGCGGAAATGAAGCCATTATAGCCGCTTCTGACGCCGTATTGTCACGGCTTTATATCGGCATAATGCTCGCGTTCGCGGCGGAGCTTATAACTATCGTCCTTGCTTTGACGTGGAAGCGCACGCGTCCCACGGTATCCCCTTTTGCGGTTCCTGTAACGCATAAATTAAGCAAGCGAACCGCCATTGCCGCCGCTATGATACTTTTACTTATTCCTCTGACGATTTTTATCGGCGTTTTCTATCTCGGCGACCGCAAATACTACTTTATCTCACTGCTGATAATCCTTGAGACTATGCTGCCGTTTGCACTCATTTTTGAGAGCCGGAAACCTCAGGCGCGCGAGCTTATCGTCATTGCGGTATTGTGCGCGATAGCGGTCGCAGGGCGAGCGGCGTTCTTTATGCTGCCGCAGTTTAAGCCTGTGGTAGCTGTAGTAATAATTGCCGGGGTTGCGTTCGGCGGCGAAGCGGGTTTTCTTGTCGGCGCTCTTACCGGATTTGTCAGCAATATGTTCTTCGGTCAGGGACCGTGGACGCCCTGGCAGATGTTCGCGTTCGGAATAATCGGCTTCCTTGCCGGGATACTTTTCCGCAAAGGGCTTCTGCGCCGTAACCCCGTCGCGCTCGCGATTTTCGGAGGACTTGCGACTTTTGTGTTCTACGGCGGCATAATGAATTCCGCGATGGTGTTTATGTATCAGCCGTCACCGCAGCTTCCGATGTTTCTGCTGTCCTTTTTGCAGGGCATCCCGTTTGACCTTGTACACGGACTTGCGACAGTCACATTTCTGCTTATCATCTCCGACTCAATGCTTGAAAAACTCGACCGCATGAAGGTCAAATACGGCTTGGCGGAATAGCGGCTTTTTGCACATTAGTTAACGACCCTGCTCAGGGAAACTACGCTCTCTATGTGACGCGTGCCGGGAAACATATCAACGCATACCGCTCGGTGTGCCTTAAATCCGTATCCGGCGAACAGCTTCAGGTCACGCGCCAATGTAGCCGGATCACAGGATATGTATACCACTCTGTTTGCAGACGAGTTCGCAATAGCGTCTATTACCGAAGCATCCAATCCCTTGCGCGGAGGATCGGCGAAAATCACGTCCGCGTCCGGCAAAGAAACTTCCGCAGCGTCGCTGACGATAAATTCCGCGTTTGTAATGCCGTTCAGCGCGGCATTTTCTTTGGCGCTTTGGATTGCCGCAGGGTTAATCTCCACTCCGGTTACTTCGGCACATTGCCGCGCAATCGCGAGCGTAAGGGTACCCGTGCCGCAGTATAGATCCACAGCGGTGTCCCTCGCGGAAAGCTCCGCAAAATCAAGCGCAATGCCGTATAGCTTCTCCGCCTGAGAAGTGTTCACCTGTAAAAACGAGTTCGGCGCGGCGTGAAAGCGCAAACCGAGAAGCGCGTATTCCGGCTCCGTACCGAAAATGCGGTAGAATTTTTCTCCGAAAACCGTATTACCTTCCAAGCGGTTTTCGTTCCACATCAAACTGTAGTTTTCTCCGAAAGCGGTCTTTAACAGACCGCAAAGCTCCTCTGTGTAATGCGGCTTGCCTTTCGTGATAATCACGATTTGAGTTCCGCGCACGAACACTTTCCGTAAAAGCCCCTTACCGGATGTTTCATTATAAACAGAGATACCAGTACCGGCGATCCATTTACGGATAATCTCCGGAATTTTATTTGAGAAATCCGATTGCAGCATACAGCGGTCAATATCGATAACATCGTGACTGCGCTCGCGGTAGAATCCGACTTTGCCGTCAGGAGCGGCATTGAAAACCGCCTTATTGCGGTAACTTTCGCGTCCGGAATCACAGGGTAAAATCTTCTCTGCGCGAAGCGAAAGCCCTCCGATACGCGCAAAAGCGTCGTTGACGCGCTCTAATTTTTGACGCAGTTCCTCCTCATAGGAGACATGCAGATAATCGCATCCGCCGCATTTTGGGAAATATATACAAGCCGGCACAATTCGCTCCGGTGAAGAAGTAATGATTTCCGTTGCCTTTGTCCAAGCGGCGGTCTTGCTTACTTTAAGAACTAAAGCGTGAACGCGTTCGCCAGGTATTGCCCCGGAAATGAAAATTACACGCCCGTCTCTGTCACGCGCTATTCCTCCGCCGTTACCGTCCGAGGCGGTGACGGTTAATTCTATTGTTTGGTTTTTGGTTAGATTCGGCATAGTACAATTTCCATTTCATTAAGATAGTCATTAGTCAATACAGGAGGTAGGTGTTAGGTATTAGGAGGTAGGGGGACGGTAGTTAGTCGTTAGTCAACAGTCGTGAGTAGACAGGGAACGAGAGACACGCCCTACGTGGGACGAGGGAAACACATAGTAATGGCAAATTGCAAATTGCAAGTGGCAAGTGGCAAGTTGAAAATTAGGACGAGGGAACAAGGGACGTTAATCATTACATATTGGTCACTAACCATTACACAAGTATTATAGCGCAAAGTTTCTGGTTTGCCAAGTAGTTATTTGCGTGTAATCGTAAATGATTTGTGAACGATAGGGCGAATACAAATTCGCCCTATTAGCGGCAGTATATTATCAGATGTCTCGAACGTTCGAGGTTGCAAACGGCTATGTATCAGCGGCTATGAAGCGATTTGCCGTGCAGAAGCGGAGAAAGGGGCTTGTAAATCAAGATCGTTACAATGGAAGCAAGCAAGCCCTTTACAAAAGTGAACGGCATATTGAATACTACAAGGCATTGCAGAATACTTTTCATTCCCGGCAGAATTGTCTGATACGCGCCGAGTATGACATCCTGAGGCATAAAGTTGTAGTATACCGGATACACGATGAAGTAGTTTGAGGGTACGCTTATAATGCCCATACAAACCGAACCTACCAGCGCGCCCACTATCGCGCCGTTTTTGTTGTGTTTCCTGCGGTAAATCAAGCCAGCCGGAACGACGAGAAATATTCCAAGCAAGGCGTTTGACAGTTCCCCGACTCCGCCGGTGCCGCTGTTGTCCAATATAAAGTGCAGCAGGTTTTTGAGGACTTCAATGACCGCTCCGCTGACTGGTCCGAGCGCAAACGCGCCGATAATAGCAGGAAGGTCAGAGACGTCCATCTTGATGAAGCCCGGCATAATCGGTATCGGGAAGTCGAAGAACTGCAGCACGAAAGCTACAGCAGAGAGCATCGCGATAACCGCCAGTTTACGGGTCTTTTGGTTCATTGGGGTTTTTCTCCTGTTCCGGCGCTTGAATATTTTCGGAATAAAACAGCTCCGCAAGCATACAGCAAGCGGAGCGGAAAGCCGGTTAATAACGGCTTTGCTTTCTTTCATCCGGACTGTAACCGTCGGTCCCGGAATCTCACCGGGTCAGCGAGGGTGTGTAAGCCTCGCTCGCGGACTTTTCCGCCGCAGCTGCGACAGAATTACCGCCGGTGGGGATTTTCGCCCCGCCCCGAAAGCGCCTGTAAAAAAATTATATTTATATCATATCATAAATTCACACGAATGTCAAGAGCAAAATTTCTCTGTCACGGGAAATCAATTTTGAACCGACCGCAAAACAAGGTACAGATTTAGCGGTTATGGTAGGCAATCGAAGATGATTTTAGAAAGCGGACAACGTTTTGAGTTGGTTTTTCCTTGTGAAGTTTCACGCAGTTAAGGGCAATTTTGCGAACAATATTTAGACTTTGCTGAACATTCTCATCCTCGACCCGGCAAAAATCCTCATCAAAGTGTACGTCAAGCGACCAGCGCTTGGATTCAACCGACTACTCTTAACGTGTGCTTAAGCAACTTTTGAGCGCTCAACTTTGCGCCTTAGTATGTAATAATGCCGCTCGTCGGATTTGCCGTTCTTCGTTGCAAGCTTAACGAAAAGTAATGGTCTCGCGTAAATTCCCCGAGCTAAGAAGGTACCATATGCCATATCCTACAAAGATATAATAGAATTCTATAATATTTTTGGTTTGGTTATACAAAATTGCAAAATAAATGAATTTCATCCTTGACAAGCCATTTGTCTTGTGTTATTTTATTTATAGAAATACAGTTAACGAATATCATATTTAAGCATTAGAACTCTAACGGCATATTTTCACCGCAATTAAATTTAATAACGCTTCTTCGCGCGCTTTATGCGCAAACACGTAACAGGGGTGAGAATC
>JAITQY010000143.1 GCA_031288675.1 Oscillospiraceae bacterium
CAACTATTATTGGCGCATGAACTTTCTTTTTAGTGACACATCTGAAGAAAAGATAAAATATAAGGTGAATTACAAAATCAATACAAACTATATAGAGATTAGGTATTATTTCCCAATCAGTTCCTATTTCTCCATTATAACCATCAAAAACTAAAGCAATACTTCCTGAAACAAAAAAAAGGGGGATTTCTGCGAAAAAGAAAACGAAAAAAATAATTATGTCAAGCAAATTCAGTTTTTTGCGCATAAAATTAACCTCCATATAAATCTCATAAGAAAATTGAGAGGCTTAAAATCAATTCTGGGTACTTCAAACCTCTCAATATACAATTATAACATCAACGCGTTAATCATTCAATCCTCTGCTTCCTCGTCATCGCGGTACACTATGCGCTCCGCGCGCTTACGCGCCGCTTCGCGGCGGCGTCTGCGCTTCATAGATGAAACGCGCAGTGCGAGAACTCCCATAAGCGCCGCGAGTATAATCACTACTATCAGTACGACTTTAAGCCATGCCGCATTAAGGGATTGACCGGCACGGTTAAGGATATATGCTCCGCGGTCAAGCTTAATGCTTGTATTTGCGATAAGCGCAAACGGACCGTATGTTTTGCCGTTATAGAACAATGTTACTTCCCCGAATTTTTCTCCGCGCTCTATAGGCGCGTCCGCCGTGCCAGTCTCATCCCCGGGAAGTATAAAAATTATCTGCTTTTCAAAAACCTTTTCAGGATCAATTTCATTCGGCAATATCAGTTTGAAGCCGGTTTCCGGACGCAGAATCAAAGTGTCCGAGCCTTTCCCGAACCTTACATCAACAGACGCAAGCAAATCTGATGTTTTGATAATGTCTTTATACTGAAAGTTTTTGAAGAACCATTCAAACATCCGCTTAGTCTCCGTGAAGCTCTGTACCTGAAAAACGCCGGGTTCGGTTTGGACGTCCACCGCGCCGAGAACCACTGAAACAACGCTCATACTGCTCTTATTCACACTTGAAATCAAGCAGTGACCCGCCTCCGTGCTGCTTCCGGATTTGAGACCTATTGCGTCTTTATAGTAATACATCTGTGTTCCGGGACGGAGCAAATGGTTTGTCGTGCGTACAGAACGCTCCTCTGACATATTAGTTGCCGGAACGGTGTATTTCTCCAAATTTGCGATTTTAACAAGCGCCGGATATTTAAGCGATTCCGACGCGATAAGCGCAAGGTCGTATGCGCTGGAATACTGATTGCCGGACGGCAGCCCGTGCGTGTTAGTAAAGTTGGAATCCGTACAGCCAAGTTCTGCCGCGCGCTCGTTCATCAGCGTTACAAAATCGCTTACACTTCCGGAGATAAACTCAGCGACCGCGTTGCATGCGTCATTTGCTGAACCAACCATCATCAGATACAACAGATCCTCAAGCGTAAGTACTTCGCCGCTTTGCAGACCTGCCGTAGCGGCGTCACGTGATAAATCGAACTTTACATCGGACGAAACCGTAATTTTATCCGTCATCGAAACCTTATTGTTTGCAGCAGCTTCAACGGCAAGAAGGGCGGTGAACAGTTTGAGCGTTCCGGCTGGAGGAAGATGGGCGTGTTCGTTTTTGCTGTAAATCACCTGACCGCTTTTAGCGTCCATAAGAATTGCGGCGTTTGCATATACATCAAAAGGTTCTAAAGCTCTTGACTGCAAAGGGATCGCTGACAGCAAAATAGCCGCTGCGATTATAAAACATAAAAAAATTTTTTTGAAGTTGTTTTTTTTCATTTAGGCGTTGATTTTTCCTTGAATGTTTGTTATAATAAACTATTATAATAGACATTGGAAACAATTGCAATAGCAAACTCAAAATTTTCGTCGAATCTCATTCGTCATTAAATTTTTCCGTAGGTGGAACTATGTTGTTTTGGAAACTGCGTGAAACACTTGAAGCTTATAAGCGCAACGACCCGGCTGCCAGAAGCTCCCTGGAGATTTTTCTGCTGTATCCGGGCGTACACGCATGGCTGTATCATCGGTTAGCGCATTGGCTTTGGATACATAAGTGCAGGTTTCTTGGACGCGCGGTATCGCAATGGGCGCGCTTTTGGACTGGTATCGAAATACATCCGGGCGCTGTAATCGGACGCAGATTCGTTATTGACCACGGTATGGGGATCGTAATCGGTGAGACGGCGGAAGTCGGTGACGATGTGCTGATTTATCACCAAGTCACTCTTGGCGGAACCGGTAAGGACAAAGGTAAGCGTCACCCCACGATTGGCAATAATGTCGTAATTGGAGCCGGAGCTAAGGTCTTAGGACCGTTTACCGTACACGACAATAGTAAAATCGCTGCCGGTGCGGTTGTCGTAAAAGAGGTTCATCAAGGCTCGACGGTAGTAGGGCAGGCTGCTAAGGCGGTTACGGTCAGCTCTGACAATATCGACGGCGCTGGGATATGATTTCGCTTTCTGCCACTGCAGAGGCTCCTAACACTATGAATTCAATATATCCGGAGGATTTATGAAGCTATACAACACCATGACAAAACGCAAGGAGGAGTTCGTCCCCCTCGAACCCGGAGTTGTACGAATGTACGGCTGCGGTTCGACCGTATATAATTTTATTCACATTGGAAATGCCAGGGCATCTGTCTTCTTTGACTCTTTGCGCAGGTACTTGGAGTTTTCCGGATGTACGGTGCTTTTCGCTCAAAACTTTACCGACATCGACGACAAAATAATCAAACGCGCTAACGAGGAGGGGATTTCATCCGCCGAGCTTGCGGAAAAATATATCGCCGAGTATCAAACCGACGCAGAAGGATTAAACATAAGACCCGCGACTTTCCGCCCGCGCGCTACCGAAAGTATCGGCAATATTATCGAACTTATACAACTGCTTATCGAACGCGGACATGCGTATGAAGCCGGCGGTGACGTTTACTTTGATGTTCGCTCGTACCCTCCGTACGGTAAGCTCAGCGGTCAGCCTCTGGAAGATTTAGAGGACGGCGCGCGTGTCGAGGCGGGGGTTCAGAAGCGCAGTCCCGCCGATTTCGCGATGTGGAAAGCCGCTAAACCCGGCGAACCAAGCTGGAACTCTCCGTGGGGAAAAGGGAGGCCGGGTTGGCATATAGAATGCAGCGCGATGATTCGCGCCAAGCTCGGCAAAACCATTGACATTCACTGCGGCGGTGCCGATCTGATATTCCCTCATCATGAGAATGAAATCGCGCAATCCGAAGCCGCTAACGGAGTACCGATGGCGCGCTATTGGGTGCATAACGGATTCATTACTGTTAATAACGAAAAAATGTCCAAAAGCGGAGGTAATTTCTTCATAGTGCGCGACGCCGCAAAGGAGTACGGCTATGAGGCTATCAAACTTTTTCTTCTGTCCGCTCATTACCGCAACCCGCTTAACTACAGTGCGGAATCTTTGGAACAATCCAAAGCGGCGCTGCAAAGACTATATACGACCCTTGACAACCTTACCTTTATCTCGCAAAATAGCGACGCGGAAACGCTTACGGCTTCCGAACTTACCGTGCTTAGCGGACTTGGGAAATACCGCGAAGCGTTTATCGCCGCTATGGACGAGGATCTAAATACTGCTGACGCTATCGCGGCGGTATTTGACCTTGCCAGAGCTCTTAACAGCGCCGCAGCCAATAACCCAAGCCGTGAATTTGCGGTTCAAGGCATATCTAAACTTCGCGAACTCACTGACGTACTTGGGATTCTTTACGGTACCAGTGAACCTCAATCGCTTGATGCGGAAATTGAAGCCCTTATTGAACAGCGTCAAACTGCCCGCAAGGAGAAAAACTTTGCCGAAGCCGACCGCATTCGTGATGAACTCAAAGCACGCGGAATTGTGCTTGAGGACACACCGCAGGGCATAAAGTGGAAAAAAGCATAAAAGACAGCAGCATAGGAGAGATATATGAAAACTATAGGTCAGCTTTACGATTTCTTCAAGGAAGATAAATTCGCGATGGGTATCGGAGCGGTAATTGAAGAAGTCGATGAAAACAGTGCGCTGATAAGCGTTAAACTCACGCCGGAGCATATGAATGGTCTCGGCGTCCCGCAGGGCGGACTTGTATATACAATTGCGGATTTCGCGTTTGCAGTAGCTTCCAATGCTCACGAAAACAGTCCGGACTATGTAACCTTGCAATCCTCAATGAACTTTATCCGAAGCTCGCGCGGAGAAAAACTTTTTGCCCGTGCTACCGCTGTTCACAAAGGCAGAACTGTTGCGGTATACAACGCAACGGTTTACGATGATCTTGGTAAAACCGTCGCGTCTGCGTCGTTTACCGGGTTTGCTACTAAACAGGTATAATACTTTGCCGTTCAGGCAACGACCGTCAATCGCTGTAACCGCTTACTCCTTAAGCCCACAACTATTTATTAAATACAAAATATCAGGAGGACGCCGCAATGAAAATTCTTGCAATCAACGGAGCCGCTAACAAAAACCGCAACACCGCCTCAATGCTGAAAGCCGCCTTTGACGGCGCGATGAGCGTTCCTGGCGCGGAGGGCGAAATCGTTAATCTTTACGATCTGAACTATCACGGTTGCATCGGCTGTCACATCTGTAAGCTGAAAGACGAAAAGTTCTTTGCCAGGTGTGCCGTCAGGGACGATTTAACTCCGGTTCTTGAAAAAGCGATTGATGCGGACGTGATTCTGCTCGGCAGCCCGATTTACTTCAGCAACATCACCGGCAATCTGCTGTCGTTCCTTGAACGGTTTTATTTTCCGGGGATGACATACAACAAAGCGCGTACTCCTACATATCCCAAACGGTGTAAGATGGGCTGGGTATTCACGATGAACGCGCCGGGGCAATTCTATGAGCAGTACTTCCAGTCGATAACCGGTACTTGCCGGCTCGTTGCGGATACGGTGGAGTATGTTACCGCGTGGCAGACTCAGCAGATGGACGACTACAGCAAATACCACGCGAGTATGTTTGATGTTGACGCGGTCAAGCAGCGTCACATTGAGCAATTCCCCAAAGACTGTGAAGCCGCCTGTGAAATGGGTAAACGCCTTGCGTCTTAATTGCCGTTCCATGTACTTCGCGCGTAGGTCAGCAGGTTTTTCTGATTTAATTTCTATATACTAAACTACTAAATAAGGAGAAAGTTATGCCGCAGTTTGAACAATTGTCTCCGGTGGAGATTTGCCCGGGAGTATGGAATATGACGCCGGGAATGGCGAACAGCTATCTTGTCGTTGGCAGCGAACACGCGCTGCTTATCGACACCGGAGTTGGACGCGATGACTATTTGGAGCAAATCGCCAAAATCACTGACAAAGACGTATCGCTTGCCGGTACCCATTTCCACGGCGACCATACCGGCAGCCACGACCTGTTTGACGTTTTTCATATCGGCGCGGCGGATATTCCGCTCCTTGATGAGAAACTTCAAGCCAAAGCTAAATCTTATGAACAGGACGCCGGTATGGATGATTTTGATTTCGGCGGCGGTGAAACTGCGGAGTTCATTCCGTTGCCGGGTCATACTCCCGGAAGTTACGGTGTACTTATCCGCGCGAGGAAACTTTTCTTCACCGGTGATATGATTTGCAACGGTACGATTTTTATGATTGAGGGTCAATGCGATTTTAACGATTTCATCGCGTCTATGGACAAAATTTACAGTCTGCACGGGAATTACGATTATCTTGTGACCTGTCACGGAGAGCCTAATCTGCTTCCTGCCGAACACGCGCTAAGGCAAAAAGCGGTAGCTGAGAAATTCCTGCGCGGCGAGCTTCCGGAGCGGGACGGCAAACGCGGCGGCGCGCCGGTACCCGGCAAAATCTATGCCGACGATGAAGGGTTAGGCTTTTTCCGCCCGTAACCGCCGTGCTTCATTATTGCGGACTTGTCTCTTGGTATTAACGTACACATAATTGCCCGCGCCTGCTTCCGCCGGAAATGTGTTACAGGAGAAAGCGACCCGTATCTCAGTCAGACAGCTCAATTAAAGCCAACGGCATTAACAAATAATTTACATTTAGCCGTGAAAAAAGTTCTTGACAAACCGAATTTTTTGTGCTACAATACGGACGTAATGATTGATGGCTAATAGTTAATGATGAATGCCTCTCGTCTCCCCGCCCTCATTTTCAATTTGCCATTTGCAATTCCATCGTCCTCCCGTCAGCTCTCGACTGCCGACTATAGACTAACGACTATCTCGCTTCTCTCGTCCCCTAACTCCTACTACCTACCGCCTATCTCCTGTCTTGCCTACTAACTATTGATTCTGAGGATAATGATATGCCGAACCCAAAAGTAAAATTTCATACAGAACTCTTCGGATTCCGCAGAGCCGATGTTGCGCAGTACATAGAGAAACTCGGACGGCGTTACAGTCATTTAGAGGCGGAGCTTAACGGTTTGCGCGCGGAGCTTGAGGATGTTAACGAAACACGTCTTCGCCTTGCGGAGGAAAAGCTGGAGCTTCTCTCCGGGCTGTCCTCAATAGAAGACAGCAGGGACAAACTTGCCGGGATTCAGGCGGAACGCGACGCTATCGGGCAGGAACGCGATGCGCTTAAATCCCAGCGGGAGCGCACAATTGCAAAGCTGGCGGAACTTGTAAAATTTGTGGAGAGTATCGGTGATGCTTAGACGGCTGACTGTCGAAAATGTCGCTGTTATTGAACACGCGGAAATAGAGTTCCTGCCGGGGTTCAATGTCCTCACCGGCGAGACCGGTGCGGGCAAAAGCATCGTTATCGACGCGCTCGGCGCGGTGATTGGCGAACGTGCAGGACGCGAGCTTGTTCGTACAGGAGCGGAAAACGCGTCGGTTTCAGGTGTTTTTGACGTTAGCGCGGAGATATTCGCATGGCTTGACGGCAATGGTATAAATACAGACGAGGATGACGCGGAGCTTATAATCGTCCGCAAAATCAATGCGGACGGCAAATCCAATTGCCGTGTCAACGGCGCTTCTGTAAGCGTGGCTCAGCTGCGGGAGTTAGGCGAACTGCTCGCTGATATTCACGGTCAAAATGACGGGCGCGCGTTACTCGCTGAAACCGCGCACCTAAGTTATTTAGACGCTTACGCTAAAAATACGGACATATTCACTGCCTACAGCGGGAAATATAAGGTATACAAAACGGCTCAGTCCGCGCTGTCTGACCTGAGAAATAAAGCGGCGGATCGCGAGATACGTATTGAGGAACTTCGCCGCCAAATTGACGAGATCTCCGCAGCTAAGCTTATTCCCGGCGAAGAGGAAGAGCTGCTTCAACGCAGAGAATTGCTCAAGAACTCCGGTAAACTTACAGGTTCATTAGAGAGCGCTTATGACGCGCTTCGCGGCGGCGGTGATGCGCTTGGCTTAGTACAAACGGCGTCCGCATTGCTTGAAAAAGCCTCAGCGCTTGCTCCGGAACTTAACTCTGTTGCAGTGATATTGGAGACTGCCGCCGGCGAAATAGAAGAAGCGGCGGAACTCACCCGGGACTTCTGCGGCAAGCTGGATTTCTCTCCGCAGGAGCAAGATAAAATCGAGGAACGCCTTTCGCTTCTTCGCCGGATTGAGCACCGCTACGGAACGGTCGAAGAAACCTTGCTGCGTCTTGGGCGCTCGCGCGTAGAACTCGAAGAACTCGAAAGCTGGAACGAAAACATTACGGCGTTAGAACGCGATGTTCAAGCCGCGTTAAGGGAACTTCATATTGCGGCGGAAGAGCTTACCAAGTCGCGGAAATCTGCAGCCTCTGAGCTTGAAAAGCGAGTTGCCGAAGAACTCGCACAGTTGTCAATGCCCGGCGCAAGGTTTGTGGTTAACTTTGACTTTTGCAGTGAACCGGCGGCTAAAGGTACGGAGGACGTAAAATTCCTGATGTCTGCCAATGCGGGCGAAGAACCCGGACGAATCAGTAAAATCGCGTCCGGCGGCGAACTTAGCCGTATTATGCTTGCTTTGAAATCAGTACTTCCGTCCGGCTCCTCTGCTCAGATATTCGATGAAATAGACGCAGGTGTAAGCGGCATAGCCGCAGGACGCGTCGCGGCAAAGCTAAAGAATGTTGCAGCCGGAAAGCAGGTTTTATGCGTTACGCACTTGCCGCAAATTGCGGCTGTAGCTGATGCTCAATTCCTTATTGAGAAACAGCAGCGGGACGGTCGCACTTTTACTGAAATTACACCTCTTGACCATTCCGGAAGGGTGCGGGAACTTGCCCGGCTGATTGGCGGAGAAAATGTCAGTGACACAACTTTGCTCGCGGCGGAAGAAATGCTAAACTAACGGAAACGTTTGTGAAATAAAAGAAAAAATAAAGGATTTTTACAATGACACTTTTTGAGGAACTCAAAGCGCGCGGACTTGTTGCGCAGGTTACGGACGAACCGGAAATTGCGGAGCTTATCAATAACGGGAAAGCGACTTTCTATATCGGCTTCGACCCAACTGCGGACAGCCTTACCGCCGGACATGCAGTGTCGCTTGCGTTTATGCGCAGACTTCAGCAGGCTGGAAATAAAACGATTGCCCTTATCGGCGGCGGTACTACTATGGTCGGCGACCCCAGCGGACGCACTGATATGCGTAAAATGCTTACTACGGAACAAATTGCCGCTAACGGGGAGCGTTTCAGGGCGCAGATGTCAAAATTTATTGACTTCTCTGACGGCAAGGCAATTATGGTCAACAATGCCGACTGGCTTGGTAAGCTAAGTTTCTTTGACTATGCCCGTGAGGTCGCGCTTCACTTTTCTGTGAATAATATGCTTCGCGCGGAGTGTTACCGTTCACGTATGGACGATGGTTTGACGTTGTTTGAGATGCTGTATATGACTATGCAGGCATACGACTTCGAGGAGCTTTTCAAGCGTTACGACTGCGTATTACAGTGCGGGGGAGACGACCAGTGGAGCAATATACTCGCCGGACGCGATCTGATTCGCCGTAAGATGCACAAGAGCGCTTATGTACTGACGTTCCCTCTGTTAACTGACAGCAACGGAGTGAAAATGGGTAAGACTGCCGGCAACGCGCTGTGGTTAGACCCGAACAAAACTACTCCCTACGATTTCTATCAGTACTGGCGTAACGTCAGTGACGCGGACGTTATCAAGTGCCTTAAAATGCAAACTTTCGTTCCTCTTGATGAAATTGCCGAGCTGGAAAAGGGCAATCCGAATCTCGCAAAAGAGCGGCTTGCATTTGAGCTTACGGCAATGGTACACTCAGAAGAGGACGCTCAACAGGCGCAGGATACCGCGCGCAGTCTGTTCAGCGGCGGCGTTTCCGAGAATATGCCGACAGTAGAGATTACCGCCGGAACATATACCATAATTGACCTGCTTGTTGCGTCTAAGTTCTGTGACAGCAACAGTGACGCGCGCCGCAATATTCAGCAAGGCGGGGTCTCAGTTAACGGTGAGACGGTTACTGACATAGCCGCAAAGTTTGACGTTGACGCAGAGGGCGTAATCCTGCGCAAAGGTAAAAAGAAGTATGCTCGTATTAGGGCTTGATCCCGGCGTAGCGACGGTTGGATTCGGATTTGTCCGCGCGGACGGCACAAGCCGCCGTGCCGGAGAATACGGAGTAATTTCCACTCCGGCGAAGTTAGCCCTTACCCGTCGGTTAGATACGATTTACAGCGACGTGACTCAGTTGATTGCACAGTTTAAGCCGGATGCGGTGTCAATTGAGGAACTGTACTTCGGACGAAATGTAACCACAGGTTTGAATGTTGCTCACGCGCGCGGAGTAATGCTGCTTGCGGCATTCCGAAGCGGCGTTCCGGCGTATCAGTACGCGCCGAACAAAGTCAAGAACAGCGTAGTCGGATACGGCAAAGCAAGTAAGTGTCAGGTTCAGGAGATGGTTACGCGGTTACTTGGACTTAACGAGATACCGCGTCCGGATGATGCGGCGGACGCGCTCGCAATCGCGCTGTGTCACGCTCAGGCGGCAAGCAGTTTGACATTCAGCGGAGAAAATATATAAACTCTTATATTAAAAGAGGCGGTTT
>JAITQY010000168.1 GCA_031288675.1 Oscillospiraceae bacterium
CGACGCTCTTCCGATCTAATAACTCCGTCTGAAACCACGCTGTTAGTCACAACGTTGGTTACGCGAAGTTCCTCTCCGCGTGAGTACCTCAGTAACGGCACCGCAAGGCATTCGCTGTAGCTTTTCATAATGCCCGGTTCACGGTTAATGTCAGCTACGGTAAGGCTCATAAGCGTTTGTATAAAATCAAATACGCCGTTTACTGTAGCGAACGGCGGCGAAACCGAATCGTCTTTGCGGCAGCAGCGGAAACATAGTTTGCACTCGGAGACGTCTAAATTCAGCCCGTATAATGCGGACAGCGCGAACGATTTGCCGAGTTCTACCTCTGACATATTCGGCGGAACAGACGCGGGTTTACTGTAAATTTCAGCTTCAAGCTCCCGGCACTCTATGTAACGCTGTAAATATTTGCCGGTCGCGGTCGCTGCGGATGCTCCGGGATTCATTCCTTGCCTCTCATACGCTCGGCTTGTGACGGACGCAGATACACCGGTTCAGCTTCCCCGAATGCCTTGCCAATCGAAGCAAGGATCACTCCTTTAGCGGTTACGTTGGTAACCGTTACAATAGGCTCCGGATTTTGCGCTAATTCCGACCGCATAATCACTCTGTCCGGAGTAAGTCGGCGCAACTGTTCCGAACCCTGCTCAGCCTCAAACAGCGCGTTATATACAAAGCCGTTACGCGCGTCGATTTCTGACGACAGCACCGCATTCTCTCTAATGCAAGAACTGTATGCTATTGCCTCTAAGGAGCTTACCGGAATAATCTTTGCTCCCGCAGCCCACGCTAAACCCTTAGCGGCGGCGCATCCTATGCGGATGCCGGTAAACGACCCGGGACCTGCCGACACAGCGATTATAGCAATATCTTTCGGCTCGTATCCGCACTCCCTAAGCATATCTTCAACTATAGGAAGCAGGGTTTCGCTGTGCTTTAACCCTGTATTAAGCGTAAATTCCGCGATGTGCTTCAGCGGAACTACGTCAGTTTGCTCCGCTAACGCGCAGGATGCGGTCTGTCCTGAACTCTCCAAACCCAATATCAACATAAATCGTACCCTCCGGAAGTAAATCAGCCGCGCGTTCACTCCACTCCGCGATAATAACGCCGCCGCGCTCTAAATAGTCGTTCCATCCGATGTCATAAACGTCATCAGCGCCTGACAGCCTGTACAAGTCAAAGTGAAAGACCGCCAGTCTGCCGCCGTGATATTCATTAACTATCGTGAATGTAGGGCTGCTTACAGCGCCGGCAAAGCCTAAACCCTCAGCTATGCCGCGTGTAAACGCTGTCTTGCCGGCTCCAAGCTCCCCGGATAGCGCGATAACGGTATTCGGAGTAAGGGATGCTCCGAACTCCGCCGCAAGCAATTCCGTCCCGCGTTCGCTGTGAGTAGTGTAAATTCCGTTCTTCATAGTCCGCTATGCGCTCGTGCGGCGTATACCGCTGACTATCCCCATTGCCGATAATATACTTAACGTACTGGAGCCTCCGTAACTGAAAAACGGAAGGGTTAAGCCGATTACCGGCGTCAGACCTACGTTCATTCCGATGTTTTCAAATGTCTGGAACGCTAACATTGCTGCGATTCCGATGCAGAAAAGCGCTTTTATACGGCTACCGGATTTTATTCCTACATACACGCACCGGATGATTATCGCAAGCAGCAATAATATAACCGCTAAACATCCCAATAACCCTAACTCCTCACCGATTACCGCGAAGATGAAATCCGTATGCTTGAACGGGATAGTAGTACCCTGCGACTGCGTTCCGTTAAACAGTCCCTGCCCGGTGATTTGCCCGGAGGCAAGCGCAAGGCGGCTTCGGTTTGCGTGCCAGGTGATTTCAAGACCGGTAGGGTCTACAAGCTCCGGAGCATACGGCGCGATTATCAGTGACCGCTGGCGCTCGGTTAGAAACTTAGACCACACAAGCGGAGTTGCCGCGCCGACGATAAGTACGCCCAATCCTATCCAACGAAGTTTAAGCCCGCCAAGAAATAGCATTACGATGAAAATAAACGCGAACACCAAGTCGGAACCCAAGTCACTGGACGCAGTCATAATCAATCCGAACATCAGTCCGAAGTGCAGCAGCAGTGAGCCTACGCTGATAACGGAGTTCATTCCGATTCTGGAGTCATCCTGCAAGTAGGCAATATGCTTTGCAAGCAATAGGGCGAACGTGATTTTTACGATTTCAGTCGGCTGTATCCCGGCTCCGGCAAATCTAAGCCAGCCGCGGTTTCCTGTTCCGCCCTCTACGCCCCAAATAAACAGCGTACATATAAACGCGACGTTAAATATCAGCAGGAGCGGCCAACGGTCGGTAATTACCTCAATATCTACTATCGACAGTACAAAGAACGCGGCAAAACCAATTGCTGTCGCAATCAGTTGGATACGCATATACCCGCTTGCACCGTCATAGGAACGCGTTGCGCTGTAGATCATTAGCATTCCGAAGCCTGACGCCGCAATACACAGCAGCATTAACAGGCTGTCCGCATACCTGAAATAATTTCGTATTGTTGCGAAAATCTTTTTTGTGATTGTCATATTTGGATTATATCCGATTTTTTTGATTTAGTCAATGTATTTTTATTATTTTGCCGCAGGACGGAAATGGTTGCCCGGAGGAAGTGTTCACAAAATGTTTACTATTAGAAATAAAAAATATCTTGACAAACCAAAATTTTTATGCTATACTGTAGCAGTAATGGTTGATGACTAATATTTGATGATGAACATTTCCGTATATTAACTTAAATCCTAACGCCTATCTATCGCATCTGCGCCGTCCCGGCTGTAATTTTCAATTTCTCTTTACAGTTTCGATGTAAACATACTAACAGTGTTCGATTATGGCTGCTAATTTTGATTGACAAATTTTAAGATTGTGATATACTAAAGAAAAACAAAATCAGGAGTTTTTACCAATGACGCTGAACAAGAATTTTAATAACCTTAAACAAAGCTATTTGTTTGTAGAGATTGCAAAACGTGTAGAAGCATATAAAGCCGCAAACCCCGATGCGGACGTTATCCGGCTTGGAATCGGCGACGTAACGCGTCCTCTTACGCCGGCGGTTATTGACGCGTTGCACAAGGCAAGTGCGGAGATGGGTACGCCGGATGGATTTAGAGGCTACAGCCCTGATAGCGCGGGCTATCCGTGGCTGCGCGAAGCCATTGCGGACTATTACGCGCAAAGCGGAGTTAAAATTAATGCCGGTGAGGTTCAGGTCAACGACGGCGCTAAAAGCGATCTCGGTAACTTCTTTGACATACTCGGCGAGGTGAAAGTACTTGTTCCCGACCCCGTATATCCGGCGTATGTGGATACGAATATTATGTTCGGCAATCCTATCTTCTATGTTGCCGGAAACGAAGCAAACGGATTTTTGCCTATGCCGTCCGGAGTTGGAAGCACGCGGCTGGATGTTATCTATATTTGCAGTCCGAACAACCCGACCGGCGCGGTATACAGCAAGGAACAGCTTGCCGAGTGGGTAGACTATGCGCTGGATAACAATGCTCTGATCCTATTTGATGCGGCATATGCGGAGTTTATCTCTGAACCGTCTCTGCCCAAGTCAATTTTTGAAATTGACGGAGCGCGTAAATGCGCGGTGGAATTCGGTACGTTCAGCAAAATGGCAGGCTTCACCGGAACGCGGTGCGGATGGGTGATTATTCCTGATGAATTGGAATACGGCGGCGCGAAGCTCGGCAAAATGTGGTACCGCCGCCAAAGCGTGAAATTTAATGGTGTGCCGTACATAATCCAGCGTGCGGCTGAAGCGGTTATGAGCGCGCAGGGATTAAAAGAAGCCCGTGAGCTTATAGCGTACTACCGCGAAAATGCCAAAACTATTACATCGGCGCTCGACAAAGCGGGAATTAAATACACAGGCGGAAAAAACAGTCCGTATGTATGGCTGAAATGTGGTCGTCCGAGCTGGGATTATTTTGATTATCTGCTTACTGAAAAAAATATAGTCGGTACGCCGGGTGCCGGGTTCGGCGTCAACGGAGAAGGTTGGTTCCGCTTAACCGCGTTCGGCACTCACGGCAACACTATTAAAGCTGCGGAGCGCCTTGTCAGTCAATAAAAGCGAATACCGTTTTGCCGCGCTGATTGTGTATTACTACTATTTGCAAAGGATAAAATAACGATGTCAACAAAATATATTTTCATTACCGGAGGCGTAGTTTCCGGATTAGGTAAAGGAATCACCGGAGCGTCGCTTGGTCGCTTGCTGAAACAACGCGGATTGAAAGTACGTATGCAAAAACTTGATCCGTATCTTAACGTAGATCCGGGTACTATGTCGCCGTTTCAGCACGGCGAAGTATTCGTGACTGAGGACGGTACGGAAACCGACCTTGACCTCGGACATTATGAGCGGTTTGTTGACGAAAACCTTGACGTGACGTCTAATATCACTACAGGTAAGGTTTACTGGAGCGTTATAACTAAGGAACGCAAAGGCGATTATCTTGGCGCGACCGTTCAGGTTATTCCGCACATTACTAATGAAATTAAATCCTTTGTCCATCAGGCGTCAGACGGCGCGGATATAGTTATTACTGAAATAGGCGGTACGGTCGGCGATATTGAGGGTCAGCCGTTTTTGGAAGCTATCCGCCAGATACGCGCCGAAGAGGGACGGGGCAATACACTATATATTCACGTTTCGCTTTTGCCGTTTATCAGCGGTTCCGAAGAGGTCAAAACGAAACCGACGCAGCACTCCGTAAAGGAGCTTTTAAGTGTCGGCATTCAGCCTGACATAGTAGTATGCCGTGCTGACCGCCCGATTACGCGTGAGGTGCGCGAGAAACTTGCGCTGTTCTGCAATATTTCCGCAGACTGCGTTATCTATAATCCCACGGCGGAATCACTGTATGAAGTGCCGCTTCTGCTCCAGCGGGAGGGTCTTGATAAGGTCAGTTGCGAGATGCTGGAAATTGACGCCAAGCCGTCTGATATGACCGAATGGACGTCGATGGTGGAGCGTCTTAAACGCGCACAAAAAGAGGTCAAAATAGCGATTGCAGGTAAGTACGTTGGGCTGCCGGATGCGTATCTTAGCGTTGTGGAATCGCTTCGGCACGCCGGAATTGAGAACGACGCTAATGTGACCGTTAAATGGGTCGATACAGAAGTTGTAAATGACGGCAATGCCGCCGGAATTCTTGGAGATTGTGACGGTATCCTTGTTCCTGGAGGGTTCGGAGACCGCGGTATTGAGGGTATGATTTCCTGCGCGAAGTACGCGCGTGAGAATAACGTTCCGTACTTCGGAATATGTCTTGGACTGCAAATTGCCGTTATAGAGTTCGCGCGCAATGTCTGCGGTTTAGACGGAGCCAATAGCGGCGAATTCAACCGCGACAGCGCTCACCGCGTCATTGATATAATGGAAACCCAGCGCGGCGTCACTAATCTAGGCGGTACAATGCGGCTTGGCAAGTATCCGTGCGTACTTAAAGAGGGGACGTTTGCCCGCGAAGCCTACGGCTCAGAACTAATTAGTGAGCGTCACCGTCACCGGCATGAGCTTAACAACGAATACCGCGCCATTCTTCAGGAGTATGGGCTGCGACTTGCCGGACTATCGCCGGACGGAGAATTGTGCGAGATTGTAGAGATACCTGACCGCAGATGGTTCATCGGGGTTCAGTTCCACCCTGAGTTCAAATCGCGTCCGAACCGGGCTCACCCTCTGTTTCGTGAGTTCGTCCGCGCGTCTTTGGTGAAGTAGGGTGAATATGCGCACGATTAAAATCGCGGGGAAAATTTGTGCATCCGCGTTATTGCTCATACTGGTATTTTCCGCGTGTACGCCGGCGCGGTATACGAAAGAATACTATGATCTGTTCGACACTTATACCAAAGTCGTAAGTTATGGTATGCCGGTACCGAACGCGATTTACGCTGAACTGAAATACTATCATGACCTTTTTAACGTCTATAGCCCGGATTTTGATTCGGACGCTCCGAAGGTTCAGGAGCTTGTTAAATTATGCGAAAAATATACTTCTGACAGCGGCGGAGTATTTGACGTTAAGCTCGGAGCTTTCACCCTGATGTGGAAACAGTTCATTGCTGCGGAGCGTCCGCTTCCCGCTGAACAGGAGATATTGGAGATCAAACTCAGCAGTGTTCAGCCTTTATACGATTTCGGAGCGGTCGCAAAAGGATATGTGCTTGATAAACTTGACCCCGTTTTAGAGGAGCTTGGATTTTCCGGTACGGTTTCCATCGGAGGAAGTGTACGCGCTTATGGCAATCCTAAAATAAAAAGGACTTACGCTATTGGAATTACCGATCCCGGCGGAGGAATTTGGAAAACGATAGAAATCATGCCCGGTCAGTCGGTTGCGACCTCTGGAAATTACGAGCGTTACCGTGACTACGAGGGAATTAGGTATCACCACATAATTGACCCGCGCACCGGATACCCGGCGCAAAGCGGAGTGAACGGAGTTACTGTTGTCTGTGATTCCGCAGCTGATGCGGATTTCCTCAGTACTGCGGAGTTCATTAAGCCGTCGGACAGCTTACTGGAAATTTACAATGCTGAAGCGTATTGGATTTACGAGGAATGACCTGCTGCTTATTGCTGTGTTACTGCTGTTCGCGGCAGTCGGCGTTTGGCGTAGTATTACAGACGCCGTTAACTCCGTAAATGCAGTGAGCGCGGTTATCAGAGTGAACGGTGAAGTTCAAGAGGTTCTTCCGCTTGACAAAGACAGTGAGACTACGGTTACGGGTTATAATGGCGGCGTTAATATTATTGTGATACGCAGCCGTATAATCTATGTTGGTGAAGCGGATTGCCCGGATTTGCTGTGCGTTAAACATAAACCTATTTCTGATTCCGGTGAGCTTATTGTGTGTCTGCCTCACAGAGTCTCGGTGACGTTAGAATGATAACCGCTAAGAACCTTGCTGCGCTGGGGTTGCTTCTTGCGGCAGCCGTTATGCTCAGTTGGCTAGAGAGCCTTTTGCCTCCGCCCGTACCGAGCGTTCCGGGAATTAAGCTTGGTCTGGCTAACTTGCCGGTAGTGTTATTGCTCTATAGTGAAAGGCGCTTTCCGCGCTTCGTATTAAATGCGTTAACGCTCTCAATAGCGCGGGTTTTGATCGTTGGATTTATGTTTACGGGTCTTTTTAACGTAGTATATTCGCTTTCCGGAGCGGTCGTTAGCTTTTTCGTTATGTTGTTATGTAAGCTTACAAAAAAATTCTCTGTCATCGGTGTAAGCGTTGCCGGAGGAACGGCTCATAACCTCGCACAACTTATGATTGCCGTAGCTGTAATGTCCGAACCGCGTTTGATGTCGTTGTATCCGGTATTGATAGTCAGCGGAATTGCCGCAGGATTCATCATTGGGGTTGTCGCAAGACTGGTTGACTTAATATTATATTGTTGACATTTACGCAAAAACAAGTTATAATCTTAACCACTTTATAGGTGGTAGTGTCTTAGGAGTGCTAAATGAATATTTTCAAAAATGCTTTAGATTTGGTAAAACAGGGCAGGGAATTTTCCATACTGTCTAAGTACTCGCCGGACGGCGTTGTTAAAACAATTGCCGAGCGCGGTGAAGTGCGGGGCGAGTTCAACAGTCTTGGGGATGGCAATGCCGAACTCTTTGAATATTATGCGCTAAAACCGCGCTTGATAGTATTCGGCGGCGGACACATTGCCTTGCCGGTGACTTCGCTTGGAGCGATGTGCGGTTTTGACGTTGTAGTATACGATGACCGACCAGCGTTTGCTAATACGAAACGCTTCCCGGACGCTTCGGAGGTTTTGTGTGACTCTTTCGATAATGTTGCCAATCACCTAACTCTTTCCGACCATGATTACGTTGTGATTGTTACCCGCGGACACCGTAATGATCAGGATTGCCTGCGGTATGTGCTTGCGCAGAACTCGGTTCCGTTCTATTGCGGAATGATAGGGAGTAAGCGACGCGTTGCAATTGTCCTGAATCAGCTTCGTGATGAGGGATATTCTGCTGAGAAAATTGAAAAAATCAACAGTCCTATCGGTCTTGATATTGGCGCGGTAACGCCGGAGGAAATAGCAGTCGCGATTGTAGGGCAGCTTATTGAGTACAAACGCCGTGAGGACAGACGCGGACATTATCACGGGAACTTC